>CBINDH010000321.1:0-3437 GCA_966249365.1 uncultured Xylanimonas sp.
CGGCGCACGAACACCTCGTGCGGCTTCTCGCGGATCTCGACGTACAGGTCGCCGGCGGGGCCGCCGCCGGGGCCGACCTCGCCCTGCGCGGTGAGCTTGATGCGCGTGCCCGTGTCGACGCCCGCGGGGACGTTGACCGTCAGGGTGCGGCGCGAGCGGACACGACCCTCGCCCGCGCAGTCGGGGCAGGGCTCGGGGATGACGGTGCCGTGCCCGTTGCACGCGGTGCAGGGCGCGGTGGTCATGACCTGGCCGAGGAACGACCTGGCGACGCGCTGCACGTGGCCGCGCCCGGCGCACACCTCGCAGGTGCGCAGCGTGGTGCCCTGCCGGGCGCCGTTGCCGCCGCACGTGGAGCAGACGACGGCCGTGTCGACGGCCAGCTCGCGCTTCGCACCGAAGGCCGCCTCGGCCAGCTCCACGTCCATGCGCACGAGGGCGTCCTGCCCGCGCCGCGCGCGCGGGATCGGGCCCTGGGCGCCCTGCGCACCGCCGAAGAACGTCTCGAAGATGTCCTGGAACCCGAAGCCCGCGCCGAACCCGCCGCCTGCCCCGCCGCCCGGGGCGGTCGGGTCCACGCCCATGTCGTACTGCTGGCGCTTGTCGGGGTTGGACAGCACCTCGTAGGCGCGCGCGACGTCCTTGAACCTCTCCTCGCCGGCCTCGCCGGCGACGTCGGGGTGCAGCTCACGGGCGAGTCGGCGGTACGCCTTCTTGATCTGCTCGGGCGAGGCATCGCGCTCGACGCCGAGGATGTCGTAGTAGTCGGCCACAGCTCTTCTCAGGTTCGGTGTGCTTCGGGTGGTGCGGGCGAGGTGTCAGTCTGTCAGGACGGCAGGACGCGCGACAGGTAACGCGCCACGGCCCGCACCGCGGCGATCGTTGCGGGGTAGTCCATGCGGGTCGGCCCGATCGAGCCGAGGATGGCGACGGCGTCACCGCCGTCGGACGTCTGGCCGTAGCCCGACGTGACGACGGACGCCTCGGCGAGGCCCTCGAGGCCGACCTCGTGGCCGATGCGCACGGCGACCGGGCCGGCGCCGGGCTCGAGCGCCATCTCCGTGAGCAGCCCGAGCAGCACGACCTGCTCCTCGAGCGCCTCGAGCACGGGCTGGAGGCCCTGCTCGAACCGCATGGTGGCGCGCGCCAGGTTCGCGGTGCCCGCGAGCACGATGCGCTCCTCGTTCTGCTCGCCGAGCGTGTCGACGACGGTGGTCGCCACCAGGCGCGCGAGCGGGCCGAGGGCGGGAGCGATCTGCTCGGCCACCTGCGCGAACGACGTCGGCAGGTCGGCCAGGCGCTTGCCCGCCGCGGCGGCGTTGAGGCGCGCCCGCAGCTCGCCCAGCACCGCCTCGTCGACCTCCGCGTCGGCAGGGATCTCGAGGAACCGCTGCTCGACGCGCCCGGTGTCCGTGATGACGACCACGAGGAGCCGGTCGGCGCCCACGGGGACGAGCTCGAGGTGCCGCAGCCCGGACCTCCGCAGCGACGGGTACTGCACGACGGCGACCTGGCCCGTGAGCTGGGCGATGAGCCGTCCGGCGCGGCTGAGCACGTCGTCGAGGTCGACGCCCTGGGACAGGAACGTCTCGATGGCGCGCTTCTGCGGGGTGGACAGCGGCCGCACCTCGGCGAGGCGGTCGACGAAGAGCCGGTAGCCCTTGTCGGTGGGGATGCGGCCCGCGGACGTGTGGGGCTGGGCGATGAGCCCGGCCTCCTCGAGCGCGGCCATGTCGTTGCGGATCGTCGCCGGGGAGACGCCGAGGCGGTGGCGTTCGGTGAGCACGCGCGACCCGACGGGCTCCTGCGTCGCCACGTAGTCCTCGACGATGGCGCGCAGCACCTCCAGTCGGCGGTCCTCGCTCACGGGCCCTCCCCTCGGTCGCTACTGGCACTCTCACCGTGCGAGTGCCATCCTACGCGGCTCCGCGGCCCCTCTGAGGCACGCCTCAGCCGCTCCCGACGGGCCCCGCACCAGGAAGTTAGGGCACATGCCCGATCCGTGCGAGGTACCTCAGAGACGAGGCTCGAGTCATGTCCACGAACCAGCACGCCACCACAGACGCCTTCACCTTCTACGACCTGTATCACGCGGACCAGGACCGCCTCCGTGAACACCTGGAGCGGGTTCGGACCGTTCGCGAGATCCGTGCGGAGAAGCGGCGGCTCGCCGCGGTCCGCCGCGAAGCCCTCGCGTCCGCGCGGACCTCGGGCCTGCGCCGCCGCCTGCGCGAGGTGTTCGGGCACCACCACCGTCCCGGCGCCCGGTCCTCCGTGACCGTCCGCCACGTCTGACCGCCACCCACACAGAGGAGAACGACCATGGACTCCCTCGTCCACGAGACCCTGTACCTCGCCGACACGGCCGCCCTCGCGGCGCGCCTCGAACGGCGCCGCCTCCTGCACGAGGCCCGGGACGCCCGGCGCACCGGGCGTCGCCGCCGGGTCTCGGCCCTCGGCCACGCGAGCCGCGCCGACGCATGACGGCCGTCGCGCCGTCGGGCACGATGGAGCCCATGGCGCACCTCGCCGCGACGCTCGTCGGACGGTCGGCAGAGCTCGCCACGCTGCAGACGGCCCTCGCCGACGCGCTGGCCGGCCGGCCCCGCACGGTCCTCGTCACCGGCGAGGCCGGCATCGGCAAGACGCGGCTCGTCGAGGAGGTCGCCTCGCGGCGCGCCGACGACGTCGTCACGCTGCACGGCCAGTGCGCCGACTCCGGCACCGGCCCGGTCCCGTTCGCCGCCCTCGCGGGCGTCGCCGCCGACCTGGTCGGTGCCGTCGGCGTGCCCGGCGTGCGCGCGCTGGCCGGCCCCGGCGCCGAGATGCTCGGCGTCCTGTCCCCCGAGCTCGCCGCCGACGGCGTGCCCGTGCACGGCGGCGAGAGCGGCCAGACGGCCGACCTGCTCGCCCGCACCGTCACCGCGCTCGCCTCCGAACGTCCCGTCGTCCTCGTGCTCGAGGACCTGCACTGGTCCGACGACGCGACGCGGGCGCTGCTGACGCGCCTCGCCCGCACCGCGCCAGGCCCTCGCCTGCTCGTGCTCGCCACGGTCCGCAGCGACGACGTCGGGCGCGCCCATCCGCTGCGGCCCGTGCTCGCCGAGCTCGAGCGCTCGCGGGTCGCGGAGCGCGTCGTCGTCGGCCGTCTCGACGACACCCAGGTGCGAGCGCTGGCGCGCGCGCTGCGCGAGGACGTCGCCGCGGGTCCCGCCCTGGACGACCTCGTCGCCCGCAGCGAGGGCGTGCCGTTCTTCGTCGAGGAGCTCGTCGGGTTCCTCGGCACCGACCTGCCCGACTCGCTGCGCGACCTGCTGCTCCTGCGGTACGCGCGTCTGAGCCCGAAGGCGCAGGCGCTGTGCCGTGCCGTCGCCGCCGCGGGCCACACCGCACCGCCCGCCCTGCTCGCCGCCGCGCTCGGCGAGGAGGCCCTCGAC
>CBINDH010000322.1:0-3429 GCA_966249365.1 uncultured Xylanimonas sp.
CGCCCCCGGTGATCTCCGCGCGCTGCCCGAGCCCCGACATCATCGGGCCGACCAGCATGATCGGCACGAACGCGGCGAGCGTCATCACCTCGCGCGAGCGTCGCGACTCCAGCAGCGGCGCGAGCGACGTCGTGATGGCACGCGAGCCGACCACGCACAGCGCGACGGCGACGACCGCGCCGACGAGCGCCGCGACCACGACCACCGGGGTCCGCCACCAGGCGAACGCGGCACCGGCGACCGCCAGCAGAGTCGCCAGGCCCGGGACGGACACGACGGCCGCGACCGCGAGGCCGGCCACGAGCCTGCCCCGCGGGATGCCGTACGTGGCGAACCGCTGCGGGTCCAGGGTCGCGTCGACGCCGTAGAGGAAGATCGGCACGAGCCACCAGGCGAGGACGACGACGGCGCCGACCATCGTGACGACCTGCCCGGTCACGACGGCGTCCATCGTGCCGCCCGCGACGGCGGCCACCACCGCGAGCACGACGATCGTCAGCGCGTACAGCGACGCCACGACGATCCCGATCGTCTGCCACACGCTCCGGCGGAACGTGTTGGCCATGAGGGTCAGCTTGAGGCGGACGAGCTGCGCAACCACGCCAGACCCTCCCCCTCCTTGCGTCCGCCGACCAGGTCGACGAACCGGTCCTCGAGCGTCTGCTCGCCGCGGACCTCGTCGACCGTGCCGGCCGCGAGCACGTGCCCGCCCGCGATGATCGCGACGTGCGAGCACATGCGCTGCACCAGGTCCATGACGTGGCTCGAGACGACGACGCTGCCGCCGTCGGCGACGTACGCGTGCAGGATGTCGCGGATGTTGGCGGCGCTGACCGGGTCGACGGCCTCGAACGGCTCGTCCAGGACGAGCACGCGCGGGGCGTGGATCATCGCCGACGCCAGCGCGACCTTCTTCGTCATGCCGGCGGAGTAGTCGACGACGAACTTGTCGCGGTCGGCGAGGAGGTCCATCGCGCGCAGCAGGTCCTCGGTGCGCTCGGCGACCGTGTCGCGGTCCAGCCCCCGCAGCAGGCCCGCGTAGGTGATGAGCTGGGCGCCCGTCAGGCGGTCGAAGAGGCGGACGCCGTCGGGCAGGACGCCGAGCATGCGCTTGGCCGAGACCGTGTCGCTCCACATGTCGGTGCCGAGCACGGACGCGGCACCGAAGTCGGGGCGCAGCAGGCCCGTGGCCATCGACAGCGTCGTCGTCTTGCCCGCGCCGTTGGGGCCGACGAGCCCGTAGAACGAGCCCGCGGGGACGTCGAGGCTGATGCCGGCGACGGCGATCTTCTCCCCGAACTTCTTCCACAGGCCGCGCAGGCTCAGCGCCGCGCGCGGGTCGGGCGGTGCGACGTCGGGCTGTGCGGGAGGAGGCTGGACGGGCTGGTCGGCGGACAGCGAGATCACCTGCTTCGTCGAGGGGGCGGCCCGGGGTCCCGGCGCCGCAGGCCTACGCCGGAAGGCTAGAGGTCACGGGCGGGTCACGCCTACCTCATTGGCCCGTCACGGTGCGGCGTGGGTCGCGTGTCGGTGCCGCGTGCCACGCTGCAGCCATGACGACGACGACCTGGATCGCCCTGCTGCTGGCAGCCCTCGGGGTGGGTGTGCTGGTGGGCTGGCTGGTGGCCGCCAACCGGGCAGGCGCCGCCCGCCGCTCCGCCGACCTCGAGGCGGCCAGCCGCCACGCGGAGAACGAGGGCCTGCGACGCGAGGTCGCGGGGCTGCGCGACCAGATCGCGGTGGTGCGCGACGACGCCGAGCGCCGTGCAGCGCAGGCGCGCGCCGACGCGGACGCACGCCTCGCCGAGGCCCGCGCCGAGGCCGAGGAACGGCTCGCGCAGGTGCGCGCCGAGGCCGAGGCGCGCGTGCGCGAGCTCAAGGCCGACCAGGAGGCCGAGAAGCAGCGCTTCCGCACGGTCGCCGGCGAGGCCCTGCAGGCGAACTCGAAGCAGTTCCTCGACCTCGCCGCACAGGCGCTCAAGGCGTCCACGGTCAAGAACGAGGAGGTGCTCGTCCAGCGCGAGCAGGCCATCAAGGCGCTCGTCGACCCGCTCACCAAGTCGCTCGAGCAGGTGCGCGCCGAGGTCGCGCAGGCCGAGAAGTCCCGCATCGAGGGCCAGTCGACGCTCACCGAGCACCTGCGCCAGCTCTCCGTCGCGAACGCCGAGCTGTCCAAGGGCACGGGCGACCTCGTCACGGCGCTGCGCTCCTCGCAGACGCGCGGCGCGTGGGGCGAGCTCCAGCTCCGCCGCGTCGTCGAGGCCGCCGGGATGCTCAAGAACGTCGACTTCGACGAGCAGGCATCGGTCGCGACCGACGACGGCCGGCTGCGCCCCGACATGGTCGTGCGCCTCGCCGGCGGCAAGAACGTCGTCGTCGACTCCAAGGTCGCCTTCCTCGGCTGGCTCGAGGCGCAGCAGGCCGACGACGACGAGTACCGCGAGGCACGGCTCGACGCCCACGTACGCCACCTGCGCAAGCACGTCGACGACCTGGCCGGCAAGGAGTACTGGGAGCAGTTCTCCCCCGCGCCCGAGTTCGTCGTCATGTTCGTGCCCGCCGAGGCGTTCCTGTCCGCGGCCGTCGAGCGCGACCCGGGCATCATGGAGTACGCCGCGCGCAACAACGTCATCATCGCGACGCCGATGACGATGCTCGCCCTGCTCAAGACCGTCGCCTACGCGTGGCGGCAGGAGGCCCTCGCCGAGAACGCGCAGAAGGTGCTCACCGTCGGCAAGGAGCTCTACTCGCGGCTGGTGACGATGACCGGCCACATCACTCGCACCGGCAACGCGCTCGCGTCCGCGACGACGCACTACAACAAGATGATCGGCTCGCTCGAGTCCCAGGTGCTCACGTCGGCGCGCCGCATGGTCGCACTCGACGTCGTCGACGAGTCGAAGTCCATCGAGGAGCTCAGCGGCATCGAGGCGACGCCGCGGCCCATCACCAAGCCCGAGCTGCTGGCCGCCGACGCCGAACGGGTCGTGGCGATCGAGTCGTTGGCGCTCGCGGACCAGAAGGCGCTCAAGGCGCTCGCGGAGACGGGCGAGGGAACCTCGGCGGCGGGCTGAGCCCACCTGCTGGTTGAGCCCGACCGCTGGTTGAGCCCCGTCGAAACCACGGAGCCCCGTCGAAACCCACCGGATGGTTGAGCCCCGTCGAAACCCACCGGATGGTTGAGCCCCGTCGAAACCCACGAAGTCGCGAGACAGCGAGTGGTTTCGACGGGGCTCAACCAGCGGTCGGCGTGGTTTCGACGGGGCTCAACCAGCAAGAGGCGCGGTGTCGACGGGGCTCAGCCCGCAGCCGTGGGGGCGTCCGTGAGCGGGAGGGCCGCGCGGTGCTCGCGGCGCGGGCGCTGCACGTCCTGGCCGGCGGCCTTGAGGCTCGAGCGCAGCTCCTTCGGCAGCGAGAACATCAGCTCCT
>CBINDH010000323.1:0-3424 GCA_966249365.1 uncultured Xylanimonas sp.
CCTCGCATCCGCCATACCGACGCGAGGAGCCGTTGTGGGCGTTACCCGTACGTATGTCTTTCCCGCGCTGCGCATCGTGATCTGGGCCGTGATCGCCGCGGCGCTCGTCAAGATCGCGTTCACCGGCGCCGAGCTGGAGCCCGCCGACGCCCTGCAGCCCACCGGCGAGATCACGGAGTCGGTCGTCGACGTCGCGACCGGGACCATCACCAACGCCGTGACGGTGCCCGCGACCGTGGTCGCCGACCCGCCCGTGGAGGTCAAGGCGACGGCTGCCGGGCTGGTCCGCGAGGTCGTGACGCCCGACGGTCCGGTGGCGGGCAAGCAGGTGGTGATCACGATCCGGACCGAGACGCCCCGCGACCCGATCACGACGACCGACCCGGTGACGGGTGAGCAGACCGTCACCGAGCGGCGCCCGCTGGTCAAGACCACCGAGGTCACGGCCCCGATCGGCGGGACGCTCGACGTCACCGTGCTCAAGGACCAGCAGGTGTCGGTGGGGGAGACGATCGCGACGATCGCCCCGGGCACGTTGTCGGTGCGCGGGCAGCTCAGCGCCGACCAGCAGTACCGCCTGGTCGGCGCCGCCGGCGAGGCACAGGTCACGCTCAAGGGCGGGCCGGCCCCGTTCACCTGCACGGGCCTGAAGATCGGAGCCGCCCAGCAGGCGGGGACCGACGGCACCGACCCGGGGGCGGCGGAGGCGTCCACCGGCGTCGTGAGCTGTGCGATCCCGGGGGATGTGACCGCGTTCGCGGGCCTGGGCGCCGAGATCGAGATCGTCAACGGTGACGCCGTGGACGCCGTCGTCGTGCCCGTCTCCGCGGTGCTCGGCTCGGCGGAGAAGGGCAAGGTCTGGGTCGTCGCGACCGAGGGCGCCGAGCCCGAGGAGCGCGACGTCGTGCTCGGCCTCACCGACGGGGCGCGGATCCAGGTCACGGAAGGGCTCGCGGCCGGAGACCGCATCCTCGAGTTCACCCCGGTGCCCGACGGCACGGAGGACGGCGCGATCGACTGCAACGACCCTCTGGGCTACGACGCGGCGTTCCAGGCCGGCAACGTGGCCGAGTACGAGAAGGCGTGCTTCGGGTGACGGCGCCGCTCGTCGAGCTGCACGCAGTCACGCGGCACGTGACGCTGCCCAACGGCCATGTGCTCAAGATCCTCCGGGGCGTCGACCTGACGCTGTCGCCCGGGGAGCACGTTGCCATCATCGGCCGCTCGGGCACGGGCAAGTCGACGCTGCTCAACATCCTGGGGCTGCTCGACGCGCCGACCGACGGCGAGTACCTCCTCGAGGGCGTGCCGGTCGGGACGCTGCGCGGCCGCGCCCGTGCTCGTCGGCGCGGCGACGACTTCGGGTTCGTGTTCCAGCAGTTCAACCTGCTCGCCGGGCGCACCGCGCTCGAGAACGTCGCCGCACCGCTGCTCTACGCCCGGGGCAAGCAGTTCTGGACCCGCAAGCGTCTCGCCGCGCGCATGCTCGGGCAGGTCGGCCTGGGCGACCGCCTCGACACCAGGCCCGAGAAGCTCTCGGGCGGCGAGCAGCAGCGCGTCGCGATCGCGCGCGCCCTGGTGCGCGGCCCCCGCGTGATCCTCGCCGACGAGCCGACCGGGGCCCTCGACGTCGACACGGGCCGCGCGATCATGGACCTGCTCGACGGCGCCGCGACCGACACCGGCGCCGCGCTCGTCACCATCACGCACGACCTGGCCATCGCCGCGCGCGCGGACCGGCAGTTCCGGCTCGCCGACGGCGTCCTGAAGCCGATCACGCTGGAGGGTGGCGTGGAGCGCGCCGCCGAGGTGCCCGACCTGGCTGCCGAGGCCGTCGCATGAGCGGCGTCGTGGGGGCGATCGTCGAGGCGTGGGACGAGCTGCGCGTCCACAAGGTGCGCGTGCTGCTCGCGCTCGTCGGCGTCGCCGTCGCGGTCACCGCCATCACGACGGTGACCGCTGCGGTCACGATGCTGCAGCAGGCGATGTCCGAGCAGACCGACCGCGCCATGGGCCGCGACACGACCCTCATGCTCAACGCGTACCAGATGACGTCGGGCGGGACCGACGAGGTGCTCGCCACCGTCGACGCCGCCGTCGACGCCGCCGCGGACCGCTACCGCATCACGTACTACTCGCCGTACTCGTGGACCCAGCTGCCGGTCGACACCGGAGCCGGGAACACGTGGGCCGAGGCGCACGTGGTGGACCCGCACTACGCGACCATCACGCGCTTCGGGGTCACCGGCGGCCGCTGGTTCACCGCGTCCGACGCGGAGCGGCTCGCCCCCGTGCTGGTGGTCAACCAGGCGTTCCTCGACCAGCTCGCCGGCGGGCGACCCCTGGCCGAGCACCCGACGGTGATGGTCGGCCAGGACGACCCCGTCGCCGCCACGGTGATCGGCACCGTCGCGTCCGAGTACCCGGAGCAGGGCCCGGTGGCGTACCTGCTGACCGAGCACGCGGCGCGCTGGGTTCCTGACATCGTGACGGGCGGCCTCGAGTACCGCCTCTGGGTGCCGCCGGACCTGTCCGACGCGCTGCGCGACGTCCTCCAGCGTGACCTGAGCGCGGCGCTGCCCGGCTACCAGGTCGACATCCAGCCGCCCTGGGACGACGCCTTCGAGCTCGACAGCGCGGCCCGGTGGGTCATCCTCGGCGTCGGCGCGTTCGCGCTGCTGCTCGGCGGCCTCGGGCTGCTCAACATCGCGCTCGTGACCGTGCGCTACCGCATCCGGGAGATCGGCGTGCGGCGGTCCTTCGGGGCCACGGGGACCCGGGTGTTCTTCGGCGTGCTCATGGAGTCCGTGGTCGCGACGACGGTGGCCGGGTTCGTCGGCGTGGTGATCGCGGTGGCGGTCGTCAAGAACATCCCCGTCGAGCAGATCTTCGGGTCCCAGCTCCAGGACAAGCCCGGCTTCCCGATCAGCGCGGCCTTGGTCGGGATGGCGTGCGCGGTCGGCGTCGGTGCGCTCTCGGGGCTGATCCCGGCGCTGTACGCGGTGCGAGTGAAGGTGATCGACGCGATCCGGTACTGACCGTCCACAGGCGGTCCGCGCGCCGGGGCGCGGGCCGCCAGGATGGCCGGATGCCGCTGCGCGAGCTCGCCCGTCTGCTCGTCCCCGTCGCCTGCCCCGGGTGCGGGCTGCCCGACGTGCGCTGGTGCGCCGCATGCGCGGCGCTGCTCGGCGGGCCGCCCACCCGGGTCGAGGCGGACGTGCCGCGCCTCGACCGGCTCGACGGCGTCGCGCCGCTGCCGGTCTGGGCGCTCGCCCGTTACGACGGCCCCGTCCGCGGCGTCGTCGTCGCCTGGAAGGACCGTGCACGGGCGGATCTCGACGCGTTGCTGGTACCCGCGGCCGCGCGCGGGGCGGGCGACCTGCGCGACGCGCTCGCGGGGGCCGTCGGACGACGACCGCTCCTC
>CBINDH010000324.1:0-3420 GCA_966249365.1 uncultured Xylanimonas sp.
CCTGCGCGACGCGCTCGCGGGGGCCGTCGCACGACGACCGCTCCTCGTCGTGCCCGCGCCGTCCAGCGCGGTGGCGCGGCGGGCGCGGTCGCGCGATCACCTGGCGCCCGTGGCCCGGGCGGTGGCGGCCGCCGTCGGGGGAACGCGCGCCCCCGTGCTGCGCCGGGTGCGCGGCACCGACCAGGTCGGCCTCGGGGCGCGCGCCCGCGGCGGCAACGTGGCCGTCGAGGTCGACGCGAGAGCCCTCGCGCGGGCGGTCCGGCGCACCGGTCGGCGCGGTCGGACGGCGTGCGTGCTGGTCGACGACGTCGTCACCACGGGGGCGACCCTGGCCGTCGCGGAGCGTGCCCTGGAGGAGGCAGCCGTCGACGTCGTCGGGGCGCTCGTGCTCGCCGCGACCCCTCCACCGGGCGCGCCGCAGATCTTCACGCGCCAGGTTCCGCCTACCGGTTTCTCCATGGACTGACCAGGGCTAGCCTGGGGAGTCACCGAGGGCGCCAGTACCGCCCTCGGGCCGCCGCAACCCGGCCTGTCCGGGCGCGTCTTGGAGGTGGTGCCGTCACCGGCATCCGTTGAGCGGATGCCATCGAAAGAGCACACCGGGCGCTCGCGGAGGCGGGCGCCCTCCCGAGGAAGGGAGCACACGATGGACATCATCGTCGTCGGCAGGCACACGGATGTGCCCGAGCGGTTCCGCCGCCACGTGGAGGACAAGCTCGCCAAGGTCACGCAGCTGTCGCCGTTGGCGCAGCGCGTCGACGTCGAGGTCACGAAGGAGAGCAACCCGAAGCTGGCCAGCGTCGCCGAGCGCGTCGAGCTCACGGTCCGCGCCAAGGGCCCCGTGATCCGCGCGGAAGCCGCCGCGGACGACCGGTACGGCGCCCTGGACCTCGCGATCGACAAGCTGACCGAGCGTCTCCGCCGCACCCGCGACCGCCGCAAGGACCACCGCCGCACCTACGTGGCCGCCCCGGTGGACGTGCGCCCCCACGACGAGGTCGACGAGGCCGAGACCGAGCCCGTCGAGACTCCCGCGCCGCTGGTCGCCGACGGAGAGGCCGTCGAGCACCAGCTCGGCGACTCGCCCGTCGTGATCCGCCAGAAGCTGCACTCTGCCGACCCGATGACCGTCGACGACGCCGTCTACGAGATGGAGCTCGTCGGCCACGACTTCTTCCTGTTCATCGACAAGGAGACGGCGCGCCCCTCCGCGGTCTACAAGCGCAAGGGCTGGACGTACGGCGTGGTGCAGCTCGACCAGCAGTGCGAGGGCGTGCTGCCGGTCAGCGCGCTCACCTGACGTGTCGGTGGCGGCGGGCATCCTGGATCGATGACCGCCGTCACCGCCGCTCTCGACGCCGACGGCGCTCGGCCCCCGACCCCGCGGGCCGAGCGCCTCTCGCTGTCCCAGGCCCGCCGCGTCGCTCTCGCCGCCCAGGGCCTGCACCGGCCGCGGCCCGAGGTCGTGCCCGGGCTCCGGCAGGTCACGGCCGCGGTGCGCCGGCTGGGCGTGCTGCAGATCGACTCGGTCAACGTGGTCGCCCGCGCCCACCTCGTGCCGCTGTTCTCGCGCCTCGGTCCGTACGACGTCGCGCTGCTCGACCGGTTGCACGCGCGGTCGCCACGCCGCCTGGTCGAGGCGTGGGCGCACGAGGCCTCGTTCGTCCCGGTCGAGACGTGGCCGTTGCTCGACTGGCGACGCCGCGGGTACCGCGACCACGCCTGGGGGTCCATCGTCGCGGTGCCCGAGCGGCACCCGGTCGAGCTCGCCCTGGTGCGCGAGATCGTCGCCGCGCGCGGTCCGGTCACGGCGGCGCAGGTGCACACCGAGCTCGAGGCGCTCGCGGCGACGCCGGGCCGCCGGTCTCAGGAGAACTGGGGCTGGAACTGGACGGCGGCGAAGCACGTGCTCGAGTTCCTGTTCTTCACCGGCGAGGTGGTCGCCGCCGGGCGGACCCCGCAGTTCGAGCGCCGGTACGACCTGGCCGAGCGTGCCCTGCCGCGCGAGGTCGTCGACGCCCCGCCGGTCACGGACGCCGAGGCGATCCGTGGCCTGGTCGAGATCTCCGCGCGGGCGCACGGCGTGGCGACGCCGCGCGACCTGCGCGACTACTTCCACCTCTGGCGCGGCATCACCAAGGCGCTGCTGCCCGTGGCGATCGCCGAGCTGGTCGAGGACGGCACGCTCGTGCCCGTCGAGATCGAAGGCCTGCGCGGGCCCTGGTACCGGCACCGGGACGCGGTGCTCCCGCGCCGCGCCGCGGGGACGGCGCTGCTGAGCCCGTTCGACCCGCTCGTCTTCGAGCGCAGCCGCCTCGAGGAGCTGTTCGGCACCACCTACCGCATCGAGATCTACGTGCCGGCGGCCAAGCGGCAGTACGGCTACTACGTGCTGCCGTTCCTCGAGGACGAGCGCATCACCGCGCGCGTCGACCTCAAGGCCGACCGGCAGGCGGGCGTGCTCCGCGTCCAGGCGGCGCACGCCGAGCCGTGGTCGACGCCGACGACGGCGGAGCGGCTCGCGGGCGAGCTGCGGACGATGGCCGCCTGGCTGGGTCTGTCCGACGTCGTCGTCGCGCCCCGCGGGGACCTGGCCCGTCCGCTGGCCGCGGCCGTCGGTCGCTGACGCGACGGGGGGCGTTACCCCGTGGGCGAACCCTGCCCAGGGGCCAAGGTGCCCCGTCTAGGATGCTGGGGGTGTGACCCAGGACGGGAGCGGCCGTGCCCCCGCCCTTCGACCGTGACTTAGGAGAACGCGTGCCTGCGATCCTCGAAAAGGTGCTCCGCTTCGGCGAGGGCCGGACCCTGAAGAAGCTGCAGGGTCTTGCCCAGCAGGTCAACGCGCTGGAGCCCAGCTTCACGGAGATGAGCGACGAGGAGCTCCGCGAGGAGACGGGCCGGTTCAAGGAGCGGCTCGAGCACGGCGAGTCGCTCGACGACCTGCTCCCCGAGGCGTTCGCGACGGTGCGCGAGGCTGCGCGCCGCACGCTGGGCCAGCGGCACTTCGACGTGCAGCTCATGGGCGGCGCCGCGCTGCACCTCGGCAACATCGCCGAGATGAAGACCGGTGAGGGCAAGACGCTCGTCGCGACGACGGCCGCCTACCTCAACGCCCTCGAGGGCAAGGGCGTGCACGTCGTCACGACGAACGACTACCTCGCCAAGTACCAGGGCGAGCTCATGGGCCGCGTCTACCGGTTCCTCGGGCTGACGACGGGCGTCATCCTCACGGGCCAGACGCCGGCCGAGCGCCGCGAGATGTACAGCTGCGACATCACGTACGGCACGAACAACGAGTTCGGCTTCGACTACCTGCGCGACAACATGGCGTGGTCGACCGACGACCTGGTGCAGCGCGGCCACCACTTCGCCATCGTCGACGAGGTCGACTCGATCCTCATCGACGAGGCCCGCACCCCG
>CBINDH010000325.1:0-3413 GCA_966249365.1 uncultured Xylanimonas sp.
CCTCCTCGACGCCGCCCGAGGAGAAGAAGAACACCTCGTACGGCGTCATCGCCGCTCCGAACAGCGCGACGGCGAAGAACCAGTAGGTGCCGCCGTCCTCGCCCGCGGGCACCTCGGGCGCGAGCCCGGAGACGAGCTCGCCCCAGTCCGGCCCGAGCAGGAACACCGCGACCGCGAACCCGACGAGGGTCAGCCCCAGCAGCCCGGTCACGTTCTCCATGACGTGGAACTTGACGCGCCACAGCACGATCCAGACCGCGAGCGCCGCGACGGGCACCCACAGGCGGTGGTCCACGCTGCTCGCGAGCTGCAGCGCCAGGGCGATACCCCCGACCTCCGCCGTCAGCGTCAGGACCGTCACCGCGAGGCTCGCCACCAGGTTCAGGCCCGCCGCGCGGGGACCGAGGCGCTCGCGGATCACCTCGAACGTCGCGCGGCCGGAGACCGCCGCGACCTTGCCGGACATGTGCGCGAACACGCAGATGCCGATGACGCCGAGCCCGACGACCCAGGCGAGCGAGAGCCCGAACCGGGACCCGACGACGGCGTTGGTGACGAGGTCGCCCGCGTCGAGGAAGCCGCCGATCGCGGTGAGGATGCCGAGTGCGGCGCCGAGGACCCGTTTCATCCGGACGCCCCCGCCAGCGCCTGCTCGATCGCGGCCGCGGCGTCGTCGAGCGCGGGCAGCGCGGTGTCGGGCTGCGGTGATCCCAGGGCGACGCGCGTCCGGGCGAGGGCCTCGACCGCGCCGGACGCGGCGCGCAGCGCGTCGTCGCGTGCCCGGGCCACGGCCTCCTCGGCGGCGGGCGGCACCACGGTCGCGAGGTCCTGCGTGGCGTCGTTCGCCGTCCCGACGGCGGAGATGAGCGTCGCGTCCGCGGTGACCGCGGGCAGGCGCCCCTCGACGGTCGTCTCGACCGCCAGCCGAGCCGTCTCGACCGCCGAGGCGGCCTGCTCGAGATGGTCGCGCACGTCGGCGAGCGCCGCGGCGCCGTCGGCCCGTGAGGCCTGCGGTGCGCACCCCGCGAGCGCCACCAGGACCACGACGGCACGAGCCAGGACGGGACGCGTCGCGACCACCCCTTCGGCGGGTCACCGGTCAGGGCGCCGCTCCCCGACGCCGTCCGGACCTTGCCCATCGTCGGCCACGGGGCACCGACTCGCCCGCCGTGCGAGCACCCCGCCGTGCTGCCTACGGTGGCGGCGGGTCCGGCATCGGCTCACGTCTGAGACGGCGGCGCTGTCCGCCGCGTGACCGAGGAGCCCCCATGCCCCAGTCAGACTCGTTCCCCCCGCAGCAGCAGGAGCCGCCCGGCCTCACGTCCGCGATGGAGCCGACGCCCGACCACGGCGAGCAGTCCTACCAGGGCCACGGCCGCCTCACAGGGCGCCGGGCGCTCATCACGGGAGGCGACTCCGGTATCGGTCGCGCCACGGCGATCGCGTTCGCCCGCGAGGGGGCCGACGTCGCGATCGGCTACCTCGGGGACGAGCAGTCCGACGCCGAGGACACCGCCCGTCTCGTGCGCGAGGCGGGGCGCACCGCGTGCCTGCTGCCCGGCGACCTGACGGACGAGGCGTTCGCGCGCTCGCTGCCGGGTCAGGCGGCGGAGGCGCTCGGCGGGCTCGACATCCTCGTCAACAACGCGGGCTACCAGATGGCTCGCGGCACGTCGATCGACGACCTCGACGGCGCCGAGATGGACCGGGTCATCCGCACCAACCTCTACGCGCTGCTGTGGGTCACGCAGGCCGCGCTCCCCCATCTGGGGCGCGGCGCGTCGATCATCAACGTCTCGTCGATCCAGGCGTACGAACCGTCGGGCAAGCTCGTGGACTACGCCTCCACCAAGGCCGCGATCAACAACATCACGATCAACCTCGCCGGCGAGCTCGGGTCGCGCGGGATCCGCGTCAACGCCGTCGCGCCCGGGCCCATCTGGACGCCGCTGCAGCCCGCGACGCAGGACGCCGAGCACCTGCCTGAGTTCGGGAAGAACGTCCCGCTCGGGCGGGCGGGGCAGCCCGCGGAGGTCGCCCCCGCGCTCGTGTTCCTGGCGTCGGAGCGCGACGCGAGCTACGTCTCCGGCACGGTGCTGGGCGTCACCGGAGGGCGCCCCGTGTTCTGACGTAATGTTGCCGTCCCGGCAAACCGTGTCTAGGTTCGAGGGAGGGTCAGGCCACGGCCCCGACGATGCGACGTGGAAAGGACATTTCCATGGCAAGCACGCCGCACGAGCTGCACGGCGCCCTGACGGGCGGCCTTGCCCACCAGACCGGTGAGTTCCGCTACGACGTCCCCTCGGACACCTGGACCTGGTCCGACGAGGTGTTCCGGATGCACGGCTTCGAGCCGGGTGAGGTCGTCCCGACGACGGCGATGATCCTGGCGCACAAGCACCCCGAGGACCGCGCCCGCTACGCCGGGTTGCTGGCGACCACCAGCCTGCACGGCGGGTTCTTCGGCTCGGTGCACCGCATCGTCGACGCCAACGGGAACGCTCGCGTCCTCGCCACGATCGGCGAGGCGCACCTCGGCCCCGACGGCACCGTCGTCGACATCAGCGGCCACTTCGTCGACGTGACCGGTTCGGTCCAGACGTTCGCCGCGGAAGAAGCCACCCGGCAGATCCGAGCGGCCGACGAGCACCGCGCGGTGATCGACCAGGCCACCGGTGTGGTCGTGGCACGCGTCGGCTGCTCGCCCGAGGAGGCGTTCGACACGCTGCGCGAGGCTTCCATGCGGTCGAACGTCAAGCTGCGCGTCCTCGCGGAGCGGATCGTCGCGGCGGCGGCAGCCGGGCACATGGAGCAGATCGACGCGCTCACCCGGTACACCAGGACGGGCAGCGCGTAGCGCCGGGCCGGTGCCCTCGTGGGAACCATCGACATCGAGCTCTTCGCCACGCTCGACCTGGTGGCGCAGTCACCCGGCGCGCCGGACGAGGACCCCCTGGGGTTCGAGTTCGGCGGCTGGCAGGCACCGCTGCTGGACCAGACGTCCGGCGCCCAGGTCGGGGAAGCCTACGAGGGCACCGACGCGCTCCTGCTCGGCCGGCGCACCTACGACATCTTCGCCGCGTACTGGCCCCATCAGCACGGCGGAGAGGACGGCGCCATCGCCGACCTGTTCAACCGCATCCCGAAGTACGTCGCCTCGCGCGGCCGGCCCACTCTCGACTGGGCGGGGTCGTCGCAGATCGGGCCCGACCTTGTGAGGGCGGTCCGCGAGCTCCGCGACCGCCACGAGAAGGTCAAGGTCGTCGGGTCGCTGAGCCTCGTGCAGTCACTGCTGCGCCAGCGGCTGTTCGACCGCCTCGACCTGTGGGTGCACCCCATCGTGCTCGGCACGGGCAAGAAGGTCTTCGACGGCGGCGCGGTGCCCACCAACCTCACGTTGCTGCGGCCGCCCG
>CBINDH010000326.1:0-3402 GCA_966249365.1 uncultured Xylanimonas sp.
GGAGGCGCTCGCCGCGTTCCGGCTCGAGGTCGGCCGCCCGGTCCGGCCCATGCTCGCCTCCCCCGCGCCGGACGTCGTCGCTGCGTTCGACTCGCTCGCACCCGCCGGCTCACCTTCGCGCCCGTCGTGGCCGGGTGCGGCCGTCGAGGCGAAGATCGACGGGATCCGCGTCCAGCTCCACCGCCGCGGCGACGACGTCGCCGTCTACACCCGCTCCCTCGACGACATCACCGAGCGCGTCCCCGAGCTCGTGGAGCTGATGCGGTCGCTGCCCGTCGAGAGCGCGGTGCTCGACGGCGAGGCGATCGCGCTCGACGCCGACGGACGCCCGCTGGCCTTCCAGGACACCGCCTCGCGCACCGGCTCCCGGGACGGCGCCGGGGTGCCGCTGAGCGCGTTCCTCTTCGACGCGCTCCACCTCGACGGCCGCGACCTCATCGACGCGCCCGAGGCCGAACGGTTCGCCGCGCTCGAACGCGTCGCCCCCGGATCCGCCCTGGTCCGCAGGGTCGTGACGGCGGACCCGGACGAGGCGGCCGCGTTCTTCGCCGACGTGCTCGCGAGCGGACACGAGGGCGTGGTCGTCAAGGACCTCGCCGCGCCGTACGACGCCGGACGCCGCGGCGGCTCCTGGGTCAAGGTCAAGCCGCGGCACACGCTCGACCTCGTCGTGCTCGCCGTCGAACGCGGCTCCGGCCGCCGCGCGGGCTGGCTCTCCAACATCCACCTGGGCGCCCGCGTGCCAGGCGGCGGCCCGGAGGGGGCGGACGGCTGGGCGATGCTGGGCAAGACCTTCAAGGGGATGACCGACGAGATGCTCGCGTGGCAGACGACGCGGTTCCGCGAGCTGGAGGTCTCCGACGACGGCTGGGTCGTGACCGTGCGCCCCGAGCAGGTCGTCGAGGTCGCGTTCGACGGGATCCAGCGATCGTCCCGCTACCCCGGGGGCGTGGCCCTGCGCTTTGCGCGCGTGCTGCGGTATCGCGACGACAAGACCGCCGCCGAGGCGGACACCCTCGACGCGGTGAAGGCGCTGGCGTCTTCCGGCTGAGCCGCGCGAGGAGCCCCGAGACGCCGCAGCGCCGCCCGGCCAGTCCGGACGGCGCTGCAGAGTTCTCCGCGGAGCCGGAGCCTCAGCCCTGGCCCGCCCTGCGGCTCCGGCTCAGGTGCACGGCAAGGCTGCCGAGCATGACGAGCACGACGGCGGCCACCAGGAACCCGGTGACCTCCCCGCCCGTCAGCGCCAGGCGACCCCCGGTGGCCTCGACGCGGGGCGCATCGTCCGTCGCGGCGAGGAACCCTTCCGCGCTCGACGACGGGCTCGCCTCGGGGCTGGCGACGAGGAGCGGCGACGCGGACTCGCCGGGCGCCGCGGACGGCTCCTCGCTGGACGACGGCTCGGCCTCCGGGCTCGGCTCGTCCGTGGCGGGCACCTCGGGCGACTCCCCCTGCTCGCTGGGCTCGGGAGCCGGCGTCGGGGCGTCGAGGGTCGGCGTCGTCACCTCCGGGTTCGGCAGCAGCAGCGCCGGCGGCGTCGTGGCGGGCGGCGCGTCGACGTAGGCGACCGAGTAGTGCGAGATCGCCTTGCACTTCCCGCCCGCCGCGTAGGCGATGGTGACCTCGGCGGCCGGCTCGTCGAGCTCGACGATCTTCGGCCCGAGGCCCTGGTTGAGGGAGCCCGACTTGATGCAGTACGCCGAGATGAGCTTGCCTTCGGGCGCGACGAGCGTGACGGTCAGCGGGTCACCTGTCGTGTCGATCTTGGCGGCGTCCATGTCGGGGCAGACGTTGCCGTCGTAGTCGACGGTGCGGTCCGGCCAGGTGAAGTGCACGTCGCCGGTGCGGCCGCTGCCGCCGTCCCAGCGGTCGTGCTGGGCGACGTACTGCTTCCAGTCGAACCGGTCGGGGTGCGTGGCGGACAGCGTCGACGCCGACGCGGGGACGGCCCCGAGGGCCGCGAGGCCGACGGCGAGGGCTCCCGCCGCGACCAGACCGGCTGCGCTGCCGGGACGGCGGCGCGAGGCACCGCCGACGAGTGAAGTGCGCACAAGCGCTCCTAGGGGAAGTTTCACCAGGTTGAGGGGGATTTGGCGCGAGGCGCCGATGGCACTGTAGCGAAACGGACAAGTCGCTTCTATCCCCACTTATGAGGCGCAAACCCTTGCCAGGGCGACGCCCCGTGCGCTATGGGTCAGCGCCCTCGACGGCCCTTCCCGCCGGGGCGTCCACCGCGCCGTCCCGCGCCCTTGCCCGGCGCAGCCTGCCCGCCCCGCCGGCGGGGGCCCGCGCCCACGGCCCGGTCGCCCGCCGCCTTGGCGCGCGGCGTCTCGGCGTCGTCCCCCTTGCGCTGCTGCGCACCGCGGCCGCGCGAGCTGTTCACGGTGCGCCCGCGCACGATGCCGACGAGCTCGTCGACCAGGTCGGTGGTCCGCTCCGAGACCCAGACCAGCCCGACGGGCGCCGTCGGACCTCCGTCGAGCACGCGGTGCGTGACGTCCTTGCGGTGGTGCAGCCGCGCCAGCGACATCGGCACGATCGTCACCCCGGCCCCCGCGGCGACCCAGGCGATCGCCTCCGCCGTCGTCGGGGGCCGTTCGGCGACGCCGGCCGGGTCCACGGACCCGTCCTCGCGGTATGCCGCCGGGCGCTGCCCCGGCACGGGCATGCCGTCGGCGTACAGGACGTCGTCGGCGGGCAGGTGGACGACGTCGTCGGCGATGTCGGACGCCGCGACCGTCTCGTCCTCGTCGGTGGCGGCGAGCAGGTGGTCGCGCGAGACGACGACGACGGGCAGCTCCTCGTACAGCGCGATCGCGGAGAGGCGGGTCTTGTCGACGGGCAGGCGCGCGATGGCGGCGTCGACCTCGGCGCGTTCGAGCGCGGCGACGGCGTCGGCGGCCTCGACCTGGACGAGCTCGAGCGGCACGTCGAGGCGCTCTCGCCACGTGCGGGCCCACTTGCCCGGGGTGGCGCCGGGCACGTACCCGAGCCTGAAGACGTCGTCGCTCACGCGCACAGGCTACGTGCCGCCCGACAGCCGGGGCCCGCCGGAGCCGTGCGAAAGGGCCGCGGCACGTAACCTTGGGGCATGGCCACACCCTTCTCGCAGCAGGTCCTCAAGCCGACGAACGCCGCCAAGCGACTGGGCGTGTACCTGCCCGCCACTCCCCCGGAGTTCCAGGAGAAGGGGGTCACGCGCGAGCAGCTCGAGGAGCTCGAGAAGAACCCGCCCGAGTGGCTCGCGACGCTGCGCCGCGAGGGTCCGCACCCGCGGCCCGTCGTCGCGGGGCGGCTGGGCGTGTCGATCGCGGGGCTCGCGCGCGGCGGCATCACCGAGCCGCTGACGACCGAGCAGATCGACGAGCTGCGCGCGGACCCGCCGGCCTGGCTCGTCCACGAGCG
>CBINDH010000327.1:0-3395 GCA_966249365.1 uncultured Xylanimonas sp.
AACACGGTGTCGGAGCTCGCGGTCGAAGCCGGTCAGGACGAGGCGACCTGGCAGAAATTCCAGACCGTCGGCGCCGAGCAGAGGTCGATCGGTCGCGCCGCGTTCAAGAAATGGGTCACCGAGGACGGCCCGCTCGTGGTCGGTTTCGTGAGCATCTTGGTGATCCTGACCCGGCGCCTCAGAGCGTGCCGAGCAGCGTGGCGCGGGCGGCGTCGCGCTCGGCGGCGGTGATCGTGCCGGCCCGGTGCAGGGCATCGAGCTCGGCGAGGCGCTCCGTCAGCGACGGCGGCGGGGTCGAAGCCTGCGCCGCTGCGGGCGGGCGCGGCCCCACCAGGCCGCTGTGCCGCATGGCGCGGATCGCGATGTCTGCGCCCGGGTCGAGCGGGTCGATCCCCGCCTCCTTGAACTTCCGTGCGCGGCGCACCGAGACCACGATCATGAGGACGACGACCCCCACGAAGAGGACGAAGACCAGCGCGATGAACACACCCATCGCGGTGCCCACCCCGGAGAACATGTCGAAGCCCCCCGTGTCGAACGGGTCTTCTGGACCCATGTGCTTCTCCCTCGACGGGGCCGCGGCGCGGCCGGTGCGCAGACCGTAGCGCCTCCGCACCTCCGCCGTCACGGTCCCGACACCGGCGACGCGCAGGCCGCCGTCGGAGGCGCCGCCTACGGTGGTCGCATGACCATCCGCATCGGAGCACACGTCGACGGCGCGGACGCCGTCGCGCAGGCGCAGGTGATCGGCGCCGAGGTCGCCCAGATCTTCCTCGGCGACCCGCAGTCGTGGAAGGTGACCGGCTCCGGGTACCCGGGCGGCGAGGAGGCGTTGCGCGCGGACGCGGCGGCGGCAGGGATCGACCTGTACGTCCACGCCCCGTACGGCATCAACGTGGCCTCGACGAACAACCGCATCCGCATCCCGTCGCGCAAGCTGCTGCAGGCCACGCTGGCGGGCGCGGCGGCGATCGGCGCGAAGGGCGTCGTCGTGCACGGCGGGCACGTCACGGCGTCGGACGCCCCCGAGGTCGGGTTCGACAACTGGCGCAAGGCGGTCGACTCGCTCGACACCGACGTGCCCGTGCTCATCGAGAACACCGCGGGCGGCGACTTCGCGATGGCCCGGCACCTGGAGCGCATCGAGCAGCTCTGGGCGGCGGTGCAGTCCTCCGCGACCGCGTCGGTCGTGGGGTTCACGCTCGACACGTGCCACGCCTGGGCGGGCGGCATCGACCTGGCTACCGCGGTCGCCGACATCCGGGCGATCACCGGCCGGATCGACCTGATCCACGCCAACGACTCGCGCGACGGCGCCGGGTCGGGCGCGGACCGCCACGCGCACTTCGGCGACGGCACCATCCCGGCGGACCTCCTGGTCGGAGTGGTCCGGGACGCGGGAGTGCCCGTCGTCTGCGAGACGCACGGCGACATGGCGCCGGACATCGCCTGGCTGCGGGAGCGGCTGGGCTGAGGACCGTTCAGGCCACGCGCGCGACGCGCTCCGAGTCGAGGCACAGCAGGCGCCCGGCGACGGCGATGCACTGCGTCGACGGCGTCACGGTCCGCGCGGTCGCGTCGGCGTCGAGGTGCCACACCCGCTCGCCCGACCTCAGGTCGTACGCGACCCACTCGGGAAGCTCGGCCGAGCCGTAGAACCCCGGGACGATCACCACGAGCACGCGCCCGTCGGTCCAGGCGCCGCGCACGTAGGACGAGCGCCCTCCGCCGAAGATGCCGAGATCGCCGAGCGACACGGTCCACCGCTCGACGCCCGCGCCCAGGTCGATACCGACGAGCTCCCCGTCGCCCGTGTCGGACCTGCGCACGAGAGCGAGCACGCCACCGGCCTGGGCGACGGACCCCTCGACGCCCGGCCGTCCGCCCGCGGTCCAGCGGACGTCTCCGCCGGCGGTGACCGCGCGCATCCACAGGCCGTCGTGCGCGAGCAGGACACCCCTGCCCCGCCGGCCGGGAGCCCCGGTGAGGTCGACCGTGTCGCGGCCGTCGGTGGTCATCGGGTCGAGGAACCCGCTGTCGCGCGACATCACCTCACGACCGTCGCGGTCGTACACGACGGTCGGCAGCAGGGCTCCCGGACCGCTGCGCGCGCTGATCCCCGGCCGGGCGACGGCGATGCCTCCGCCGGCGAGCGATCGGACGTACGCCTCGACGGATGCTCCGGCGCGCCCGGTCTCGGTGGCCGCGACGACGGTCCCCGACGCGGTGAGCACCACGTCGCCGCCGCACATGCGCAGCACCATCCCGTCGTCGCTGACGTCCGCGGACACTCCCGCGACGTCGAGCCGCGGCTGCCTGGCCGGGCCCGTCGACGCGCACCGGAAGGTGGAGCCGGGCTCGACCGGGGCGCCGGGCCATGCCGCGTGCCAGAGCTCCTCGCCGGTCCGCGGGTCCACCGCCGCGATCCGGTGACCGGGCGCGGTGAACCCCGTCTCGAACCGCCACCCGCCGTCGAGCGTCTGCGACAGGGCGACGCCGTCGGGGTCGGGTCCGGTCTGGTCCACGCGGACGAGCACGCCGCCCGGCCCGGGCAGCAGCCGGGTGCTGCTGGCGAGCCCACCGGGCGTCCGGTCGACGGCGGTGCCGTCGGGTTCGACGACGACGACGCGTGACCGGATCCCCTCCCCCGTGGTGCACACGAGCCGCGCCGCCACCGTGGGGATGGCGAACCGGTCGTACCGCAGGCCGGACGAGCTGACCCCGCAGCGCGCGACCCCGTCGATCGGCACCTGCCACCGCTCGGCGCCCGTGTCGAGGTCGAGGCCGACGAGGCGGGTGTCAGGGTCGGCGGCCCGCGGGGCCGAGCCGTCCAGGTCGGGCTCCCCGAGGCGGAACACGACGACGTGCCGACCGTCGGCGTCCAGCACGCCGACGGGCCAGAACGGTGCCTCGAGCCGCCCGCGGAGCCCGTCGGGCACGTCGAACGTGCGGCTCCACAGCTCGTGGACGGGGCTGCCCAGGTCAAAGACGCCGCCGGGAGAGGCCACCAGCGCGGCCGCCGCGGCACGCTCGCGGACCTGGGCCGCGGCGGTGAGGCCGCCGACCGCGAGCGCGAGGGCCGCGACCCCTGCGACGACCTGCGGGGCGGTGCGTCGGCGCAGCCACGCGGCGGTGGCGCGGCCCGCGCGGCCGAGCGCGGGGGGCTCGACCTCGGCGCGAGTCGCCTCGCCGGGCGGGGAGGTGGGGCCGCGGTCCGGCAGGAGCTCGAACACGAGCCCTTCCGTGCCGTTGCGGTGTGCCACCTCACCAGCGTAAGGACGAGCCCGTCACCCGGCCGGGGCGAGCAGCGTGAGCGTTCCTTCCTCGTCCCAGGAGAGCTCGCCGTTCGGCAGGTCGGTGACCACGGTCCGGTTCGCGGAGGTGTACTCGACGAG
>CBINDH010000328.1:0-3387 GCA_966249365.1 uncultured Xylanimonas sp.
GCCAGCACCTCCGCGGTGGCCAGCGCGAACGGCTCCTCGTGCACGTCGAGGACGTCGTGGGGCCGGCCCAGCGCACGCCACAGCGCGCGGGGGTCGTAGACGAACAGCGCCGGGTGCGAACCCCAGGTCCGCAGGCCCTCGACCGGTTCGCCGGGCCGCGGCACGAGCGGCACGCGCCGCCCGCCCTCGTCCCACGAGCGCGCGGACAGCAGCGTGACGTCGACGCCCGAGCGGCGCAGCTCCCGCTCACGCTCGCGCCAGGCGTCGACCACCGCGGAGTGGGAGATGCGCAGGACTCTCACCGCCCGATTCTCACGCGCGATCTGCCCGGTTCGGTCTGGTCCGCGGGGGATTCACCCGGTCTTTCAGCCGCTGGGGCGGGCCTGTCTCCGCCCCCGTGGCTGCGGGGTCGGTCGTCGGCTCGGTGGCGGGCGTCAGGCGCTCGTGTCGCACCCGGCGTACCAGAGCGTCGAGGGGCGCGGCGGGCGCCTGCCGGACTGCCCAGGCGACATCCGCAAGGCCCGCGAACGGTGCGCCCTCCGCGAGGTGCGCGCGGGCCGCTCGTCCCGCCGACCACCACGCGAAGCGCGCGTTGGCCCGCAGGCTCTCGTCGAACGCCGCCACCAGCGCGGCGTCGTCGACGGCTCTCGCGGCGGCGCGGTGGTTCGTCAGCACGAGCGAGATCGCCCGCACGAGGTCGCGGTAACGGCCCGTCACGTTCGTCCCGTGCGCGCGGTAGTCGACGAGCGCACCGGGTGTGAACGCGAACGGACCGGCTCCGGCCAGGCGCAGCACGAGGTCGAGGTCCTCGGCCAGGCGCAGCGACGTGTCGAGCCCACCGACGGCCCAGTACGCGTCGCGCCGCACGATCGCGTTGCCCATGAAGATCCCGGTGCGGCGTCGTGCGACGTCGGCGCGGCCGGTGACGGCCACCTGGTCGGCCGGCGCGATCTCGCGTCCTGTCTCGTCGATCGAACGCATCCCGCAGTACGCGAGGACGGCATCCGGGTCGGCCCTGATCGCCTCCGCCTGGAGCTCGAGGCGACGCGGGTCCCAGCGGTCGTCGTCGTCGAGGAACGCCACCCACGCGCCCGTCGCCGCCTGGGCCCCGGCGTTGCGTGCCGCCGAGACGCCCGCGTGCGCGCGACGCTCGAGGCGTACCTCGGGGAACCCGGCGACCAGCGCGGCAAGCGCCGCCGGGTCGGGGGAGCCGTCGTCGATGACCAGGACCTCGTGCGCCGGCATCGTCTGCCCGACGACGGAGGCGAGCGCCTCGGCGAGGTACGGCGCGGCCCGGTTGGTCGCGACGACGACGGTGATGGTCGGCGCGTCGACGTGCGAGGGCGTCGGCGCGCCGGCGCGACGAGGCGAGGCGTCCGGCACGTCGTCACGATACAAGCGGCTCCACGCAGCTTCGGTGGCCCCAGGCCGAAATCACCCGGTGCGGCACTCGCACCCCGTGGTGGACATCCTCGCCGGTCACGGTTGAATGGGACCCGCCGAGGATTCCCCGACCGGTCTCCAGGAGCCGTCATGATCCGTCCACCGCTCGTCGTGCGTCCGCGCGAGATCTGGCGTCGCCCGCCCCCTGACGGCGGGCGGTTCGTCTCGCTCCGCGCCGTGCCCGCGTGGGCCGCCCCGTTCGTGGCGGTGCCGCTCGGCACGTGGTGCGTCGACACGCGCGAGCGCGTCGCCGCCTTGACCTACGACGACGGACCGCACCCCGAGCACACCCCGCGCATCCTTGACGTCCTCGCGGAACGCGGCGAGACGGCTACCTTCTTCGTGCTCGCCAGGCAGGTGCGCCGACACCCCGCCATCGCGCAGCGCATCGTCGCCGACGGCCACGAGCTGGCCCTGCACGGCGAGGACCACACCTCGCTGGCGACGCTGGGCGTGCGCGAGGCGATCTCCCGCATCCGCGCGGCGAGGGCCGAGGTCGAGGACGTCACTGGGTCGCGACTGCACCTATACCGGCCACCGTACGGCACCATCACGCCCGCCCAGATGATCGCGCTGCGGACCACCGGGTTGCGCCTCGTCATCTGGTCCAGCGACGCGACCGACTGGCTGCACGACGAGGAGGACGTTCTCGCGGAACGGGCCCACGGCGGCGTGTTCCCCGGCGGCATCGTGCTGCTGCACGACGACCGCGGCGACCCCGAGACGGCGGGCCCCGCCGACGTGCTCCCGGCCTTCGACCGCGCCGCGGTGCTCACCGGGCTGCTCGACAGGCTCGACGCCGACGGGTACGACCTGCGCACGGTCGGCCAGCTCCTGGGCTCCGCGAGGCACGTGCGCAGCATCGTGCGCTGACGTCGGGGTCAGCGCACTGCTGCCTCGGCGTCGTCGTACGCCGTCGGTGCGCCGTCGAGGACGGCGAGCCGCGCGGCTGCGGCGGGCGAGCCGTCGGCGGTGAGGCGTGCGCGCAGCGCGGCGACGGCCTCGGCGAGGCTGACGCCGAGCGCGAAGTGGAAGGACATCTGGTCCGTCGGGTCGAACGCGGGGTCCAGCGGGCGGGGGTAGGGCGCCGGGTCGTTCCCGGTCGTGTCACCCGAGTCGAGGAACGGCAGGCCGGGCGTGCGGGCACGGAAGGTCTCGAAGTCGGTGGCGACGAGCCGCCCCTCGCAGAACCAGGCGTTGTGCGGCTGCAGGTCGCCGTGCAGGTAGCCGGCCTCGTAGATCTCGAGCAGGACGTCGAGCGCCCAGACCGCCGCGTCGAGTCGCTGCTCCGGCGTCATCGTCCGGGCCGCGACGTCGAGCCGCGCGGTCTCGGGGAGCCGGGGCACGGTCAGCCCCTGGGTGTGCCAGCGGACCACGGGGATCATCCACCCGCGGTCGCCGAACACGCCGTGTGCCGCGCGCTCGCCGGCCAGGCTGAGGCGCCCGAGGTCGGAGCGGGCGTAGAACTTGCCGACGGTCGGCCTGCCCCGCGTGGTCGTGAACACCGTGACGGCCGCCGCTGACTCCTTGACGAACTCGCACCGAACCGGCGAGCGGAACAGCCAGACCATCCACGCCCTGTTGCGGATGCGAGAGAGCAGGGAGCGGCTCACGGCGCGGCCTTTCGGACTCGGGCGCGCACAGCGCGCGCCGCCCGGCGCGCGGCCCGGAACGCGCCGCGCAGCACCCGCGAGCGGGCCGCGACGCGGGCTGGGCGCGAGGACTTGGCGGCGTCCCACAGGGTCCGCACCGCAGCGTCGCGCGCGTCGGGCTGGACCCAGACGCGGTCAAGACGCGACACGAACGCGTCGTTGCGGTGCACCCCCGGGTCGACGGGGCGCGGGACGCCGTAGCGGGCGCCGGACAGGAACCCGTCGAGCAGGCCAGCCGCGACGTCGTCGTCGGTGACGGTGGCGGGGTCCACGGGCAGCGCGAGCCGCTCGG
>CBINDH010000329.1:0-3367 GCA_966249365.1 uncultured Xylanimonas sp.
GGCAACGCCTGCGGCAGCGCGAGCTCCACCAGCGCCCCCGCAGCCGCGGGCCGCACCCCGTCGAGGTGTGCGAGCACCTGGGCCGCCGCCGTCGCCCCGGCCGTCGCCGCCAACGTCGTCTCCTGCGCCGGGTCCGGCATCTGACGAAGCTGCGCGGCGAGCGCCGGCCACGCGGGATCCGTCTCCGCCCGCTGCAGGTCCGCGCAGCGCGCGCACGCCGTGCGCCCCGGCAGGACGAACGGTCCGACGACGACGTCGGCCTCGCGCACGACGACCGTCAGGTGCGCCACCCCTTCTCCCATCAGCCGGGTGTACCGCGCCGGCGCCGATGCGCGCCCCTCCACGAGCACGACGACGTCCGCGTGGCCGTCGGGCAGCACGCGAGCGCGCGGCGCGACGCGCGTCAGGACGTCCGCGAGCGCGTCGCGGCGCTGCCTGCCGACGTCGGCGGGCGCGTAGGCGCCGAGCCCGACGTCGGTGGTCTGCACCGGCCCGCCGTCAGGCAGCACGAGCGTGCCGACCCCGGCGGTGGCCAGGTGCAGCGCTGCTGCCGCGCCGATCCTCCCGAGCGAGCCGACCGCGACGGACGCGTCCGCGCGGCGGGCGAGCGTGACCCTGCCGTCGCCGTCGGGCCGGAGCGCGCCGAGCGCGGGCGCGTCGGCCGCGCCGTCGCCGGCGGCGAGCACCGTCGCGGTGCGCACACCCGGGTCGACCGGGTGGAGGAACCCGCCGGTACGCAGCAGCTCGACGATCTGGTCGCGCCGCGCCGGCGCGACGCCGTGGCGGTCGGCCGCGGCGAGTGGCGAGCCGTGCCGTCGGGTCGCCAGCTCGCGAAGCCAGCCGACCTCGGCGGTGTCGAGCCCGGCGAGGCGCAGCGCCCAGCGCGGGTCGGTGCCGAGCTGGACCTCGCCGTGGCCGCGGTCGAGGACGGGCATCCCGGCGCGCATCCGCAGCCGGTCGACTCTCGGGTCGGTGGTCATCCGCGCAGCGTGCCAGGCCGCGCGGAGCGCCGTCGGACGTCGTCCACAACGGCCCCGGAACGTGTGTTTCGCCACATCGCGGGGCGCAGCATGTGTACGGTCGGGTCGTGGCCCCTGACGCGCGCAGTGACGAAGCGACGTCCGTCGAGGTCCGGCGCAGCCGGCGGCGGACTGCGACGGTGAGCGCGTACCGCGACGGGGACCGCACCATCGTCGCGATCCCGGCACGGTTCTCGCGCGCGCAGGAGCAGGAGTGGGTGGCGAAGATGCTGGCCCGGCTGGAGGACAAGGAGCGGCGCCGCCGCCCGTCCGACGCGCAGCTCGCCGCGCGTGCGGCAGAGCTCTCGGAGCGCTACCTGGACGGGCGGGCCCGCCCCACGAGCGTGCGCTGGTCCAGCAACCAGGGACGCCGGTGGGGGTCGTGCACGCTCGGCGACGGGTCGATCCGCATCTCCGACCGGCTGCAGGGCATGCCGTCGTGGGTGCAGGACTACGTCCTGCTGCACGAGCTCGCGCACCTGCTGCACCCCGGGCACGGGCCGGGGTTCTGGAGCCTGCTGGAGTCCTACCCCCGCACCGAGCGGGCGAAGGGGTTCCTCGAGGGGGTCAGCTTCCAGTCCGAGGACGGGTAGCGGTCACTCGTCCTTGAGGAAGTCGGCGAGGGCCGCGTCGAACTCCGTGTCGGCGATCTTCTGCGCCTCGCGCCGGGCGAGGTAGCCCGCGGGGTCGTCGAGGTCCGCGGGGCTGGGCAGCAGGTCGGGGTGGTCCCAGACGGCGTCGCGGCCCTCGACCCCGCCCGCGGTGTGGACGTGAGCGAACAGCGCGGCGGCGTCGCGGGAGCGGCGCGGCCGCAGCTCGAGGCCCACCAGCGACGCGAAGGTCTGCTCGGCCGGCCCGCCCGCCGCACGACGGCGTCGCAGCATCTCGCGCAGCGGCACCGCGTGGGGCAGGTGGGGGAGCGCGGCCTGGGCGCTCACCTCGTCGACCCAGCCCTCGACGAGCGCGAGCGCCGTCTCGAGCCGAAGCAGCGTCGCCTTCTGCTCGGCGGTCGGCTGCACCCCGAAGACGCCGCCGCCGGACAGGGCGCGGCGCAGCTGCTCCGGGTCGGCCGCGTCGACGTCGCGGACCTGCTCCTCGAGCGACTCGAGGTCGATGGTGATGCCCCGGGCGTACTGCTCGACGAGGCCCAGCAGGTGCGCGCGCACCCACGGGACGTGCGTGAACAGGCGGGCGTGCGCGGCCTCGCGCACCGCGAGGAACAGGCGGACCTCCTCCAGCGGTGCGTCGAGGCCCTCGCCGAACGCGTCGACGTTGGCGGGCACCAGCGCCGTGCCCGGACCGGGCAGCAGCGGCAGGCCGACGTCGGTCGTGCCGAACACCTCGCGCGAGAGCGTGCCCGCGGCCTGGCCCACCTGCATGCCGAACGCGGCCGCGCCGAGGCGGCGCATGAGCTGGGTGGGGTCGAGCCCGCCCAGGCCGAGCTTGTCGAGCGCCAGCCCCTCGGGTGCGCCCGGAAGCTGGACGCTCACGTCGACGCCGTCGGGGAGCTGGTCGCTCAGCACGGTGGCCAGGGCGTCCGCCATCGACGCCGCGACCGGTGCCACGAGGCTGTTCCACGCCGGGAGCGTCGCCTCGACCCACTCGGCGCGGCTCCACGCGTGCGACGCGCCGCCCGCCGGCGGGAGCGTCGTCGCCGCGTCGAGCCACAGCTCGGCGACGCGCAGCGCGTCCGTCGCCGCCTTCGACTGACCGCCCGTCAGCGACGGGTCGCCGTCGGCGACCGCCACCTGCCGGGCGAGGTCGTGCGCGACGTCGGTGTTCACCGGGCCGGTGCCCGGCGTCGACAGCAGCCGCTGCACCTGGGCGAGCGCGGCCTGCACCTGGGCGGGGTCGGGCAGCGGCCCGTCCGACGCGAGCGCCGACGGGTCGAGGCCCTGCGCGCGCATCTGGCTCAGGACCTCGTCCGCGCGACCGGGGAAGAGCTGGTCGAGCAGCTCGCGGAGCTGGCGTTCGCGGTCGGCGTCGTCGTAGGTCATGGGTGCTCCTCGTGGTCGGTCTTCACCGTAACCACGACGACGACCGAGAGAGCGCCCGGGTTCCGGCTTTCGCCCACAGCGCAGCCGTGTCGTCCGCCGCGCGACGACGACGTTGCGGGCGGCCCGGCCCGGAGCGGCGATGATGGGGGCGTGACGATCGACGTGCGCTCCCGCCTGCTCAGCGGTTCCCTCCTGGTGACCGCGGCGCTCACGGCCACCGCTCTCGTGCTCCCGACCGGCTTCGCGGTGCGCGGGCCCGGGCCGACCGAGGACACGTTGGGCACCCAGGGGGACGTGCCGCTCGTCGAGATCGACGGCGCCCCGACGTACCCGCCGTCGGGCGAGCTGCGG
>CBINDH010000330.1:0-3346 GCA_966249365.1 uncultured Xylanimonas sp.
GCTGCTCGGCGAAGTACTGCACCATGTCGTTGCGCTCGGGCTCGCCGTGCACGAGCACGTCCAGGCCGAGCTCCTCCTGGAGCGCCACCACGCGGGCGACCTCCGCGCGCATCGCCGCCTCGTAGTCGGCGTCGGTCACGGCGCCCTGCGCCCATGCCGCCCTGTGGCGGCGGATCTCGGCGGTCTGCGGGAACGAGCCGATCGTCGTGGTCGGCAGCGGCGGGAGCGCCAGCCGCGCGGCCTGCGCGGCAGCCCGCTCGGCGTACGGGGCGCGCGTCGCGTCGTCGTCGAGCGACGCGGCACGGGCCCGCACCGCAGGCACGACGACCCCGTCGGCCGCCGCCCGGTCAGCGAGCGCCGCCGACGCCGCGGCGAGATCGCTCACGACGGTGTCGGCACCGTGACGCAGGCCGCGCGCGAGGGTGACGACCTCGGCGACCTTCTGGTCGGCGAACGCGAGCCACCCGGCGAGGCGCGGGTCGCGGCCGCCGGTGCCGTCCCAGGTCTCGTCGGCGACGTCGTGCGGCAGGTGGAGCAGCGAGGTGGACGTGCCGACGGTGACGGCCCCGGCGACCCCGCGCAGCGCGTCCGCCTGCGCGAGGCGAGCGGCGAGGTCGGCGCGCCACACGTTGTGCCCGTCGACGAGGCCCGCCACGAGCGTCGTGGACTCCAGGCCCGCGACCGGGGCGTCGGGGACGGTGCCGCGCACGAGGTCGACGGCGATCGCCTCGACACCGGTGCCGGCGAGCGCGGCGAGCAGGTCGTCGTCGCCACCGCGCAGGTCGCCGTACGGGGCGGCGAGGAGGATCGACGGCCGTCCGGCGACGGCGGCCAGCGTCCCGTAGGCGCGGCGCACCGCGGCGGCGAGCTCGCCGGGCGCCAGGCCCGCGGTGACGGTGTCGGCGACGAGGGCGGGCTCGTCGAGCTGCACCCACGGCGCGCCGGCGTCGGCGAGCACGGCGAGCAGGTCCGCGTAGGCGCCCAGGACGTCGTCGAGGCGGTCGACCGGCCGGAAGCCGTCGGGTGACCCGGGCGCGGCCGCCGCGAGGAGGAGGAAGGTGACCGGGCCGACGACGACGGGCCGGGTCACGACAGCGGGCCCGCCGTCGGCGGGGTGCGCGGCCTCGGTGAACCAGCGCACGGGCGCGTCGTCGGCGAACGCGACCGGGGTGTCGGGGCCGATCTCGGGGACGAGGTAGTGGTAGTTGGTGTCGAACCACTTCGTCATCTCGAGCGGCGGCCTGCTCGCGTCGCCGCGGGCGGCGGCGAAGTACCCGTCGGCGGGCTCGACGCCGAGCAGGACGGCGGCGTCGAGCACGTGGTCGTAGGGCGAGAACGAGGACGGGACGGACCCGTCGTCGGGGTCGAGGCCGAGCGTCACGAGGTGGCGCACGGTCGCGAGCCGCAGCGCGGCGAGCGTCCGCTGGAGCTCGGCTGCGCTCGTGCGTCCGGACCAGTGCGCCTCGAGGGCGCGCTTGAGCTCACGGTGCCGGCCGATGCGGGGGTAGCCGAGGATGGTGCCGCCGGGGAACGCGGGGATGGATGGCATGAGGAGTCCTCCGTGGTGGGACTGCTCGGGCCCTCGGCCGTCAGGCCAGGTTGCGGGGTCGCAGCCGCCGAGGTGAACACCCTCGAGCGGGCTCCGGAGCGCGGGTACGCGTGGTGCCGTTGGCTCCCCACCACGGCTTCGTGGAGCCGGGGCCAACCGCCCAGTGGGGAATCGCCCGCGCACCGTACGCACGGGCGATCCCGCTGGTCAAGACCCCGTCCCACCTCCCGGACGGCCCGCCCTCAGTGTGTCGTCGACTGGGAGATGTTGAGGATGTTGCCGTCCGGGTCCTTGAACCAGGCGGCCAGCTCGACCCCGAGGTCGGCGATGCCTCGTTCGTCGGTCGTCAGGCCGGGCAGGTCGTAGGACTCGAACGTGACGCCCCTGCCGGCCAGCTCGGCGACGGTCGACGCGAGGTCGTCGACCTCCCACGACGCCAGGGTGTGGCGGGCGTGCCCCGCGAAGTCGCTCTGGTACAGCAGGAAGCGCGACGGTCCGGACCGGAAGAAGATGCCGGCCTCGTCCTCCGCATCGACTGGCAGCCCCAGGGTGCCCTCGTAGAAGGCGCGTGCCCGACCGAGGTCGGCGGTGGCGATGGTGACGTGGACTGCGTGGTCGCTCAGCATGGGACCCACCTCCATCGCGACGCTAACAGGAAGCCCGATCAAGCGCGCGAGCACCCTCGGCGACTGGGCGCGCGGCGTCGGGCCCGGGAGCGCCGCGCTGGACGTCGGCCCTCGACCCCCACGGGACGCCCCCCGCGGCTGGTTCCCCGCCGGAGACGAAAACGAGTCCCGTCCGGGCGGTCGGAGCGCCACACTGCACGCATGACCTCCGATCGGCCGCGCGTCGCGGTGCCCGGCGCACCGTCACCCGGCTTCCCCGCACTCCTCGACGCCATCGATCGCGCCACGCGCACGCCCGAGCCGTTCGAGCCCTCGGAGGCCCCCTTCTGGGCGGACCCGTACATCTCCGCCCGGCTGCTCGAGTTCCACCTCGACGGCAGCACTCCCGCGGCGTCGCGCGTGCCGGCCGACCTCGACGCCGCCGTCGCGAACCTCGCCGTCCACGACCTCGCCGGGCCTGGCATCCGGCTGCTCGACCTCGGCACGGGCCCCGGGCTGATCGCGCACCGGCTCGCCCGGGCCGGGACGGCGGTGACCGGCGTCGACCTGTCCGAGCGCTCCCTCGCATACGCGCGCGCACGGGCGGAGGAGGACGGGCTGGCCATTGACTACCGGCTCCAGGACTTCACCCGCCTGACGGACGAGGGCGCCTACGACGTCGCCTTCCAGTCGTACCTGGAGCTGTCGACGTTCGACGACGCCACGCTCGGCCGGATCCTCGCCGGCGTGCACCGTGCGCTCGTCCCGGGCGGGGCGTTCGTGTTCGACGTCCAGACGCCGCGCACGTTCGCCCTCCGTGACCGGCCGCGCACGTGGAGCGTCGAGCACGGCGGTCTCTGGCGGCCGGGCACCCACCTGGTCCTCACCCAGCGCGTGGCCTACCCGGAGGGCGTCCACCTCGAGCAGTACGTCGTCGTCGACGCGGACGGCCCGACGACGTACCGCATGTGGTTCCGCGCCTTCACCCCGGAGACCCTCACCGACCTGCTGCAGCGGGCAGGCTTCACGGTCGAGCACCTGTGGGGCTCACTGGCCGGCGAACCGGCGAGCGACGAGTCGCCGGAGCTCGCCGTCCTGGCGCGGCGCGGCTAGCCCATCGGCGCACCGCTCACCGGATCAGGACGCGCTGCTGACGCCACGACTCGGGGACGACCGGCTCGACGGCCCCGGT
>CBINDH010000331.1:0-3325 GCA_966249365.1 uncultured Xylanimonas sp.
TCGTAGACGACCGTGTCCGCCCACGGCACGCGCGGTCGGGACAGCGGGGGCGGCACGGCCACGGGCGGGAGCACCACCGCGTGCGGCACGAACGGCAGGGAGTCGGCGGCGTCCGCCTCGCCGTAGCGCTCGGCGACCCACCAGCGTCCGTCGGGGGTGCTCGGGTCGTCCGAGCGCGGGGCACCGACCGCGCCCAGGACCTCGGGGCCGTACCGGAGCGTGCCCACGAGACCGCGCGCGTACGGGTCCACGAGCAGCTTCGCCGGGTTGTGGCGCAGGCCCGAGCGCGGGTCCCACGTGCCGTGCGCGCGGAACCCGTACCGCTGGCCCGGTCGCACGCCGGAGACGTGCGCGTGCCAGACGCCGTACGTCGGCCCGTAGAGCGGAACGCGCCGCTCGGCGTACCGCGCGGGGTCGTGCTCGGGCAGGCTCGGGTCCACGACGTCGATGAGGCAGAAGTCGACGGCGGAGGCGTGCGTGGCGACGACGGCGACGTCGACGCCGCCCGGTGTGGCCGTCACGCCCAGCGGGGGGACGTGGGAACGGCGGGCCGTGGGACGGGTCAGCGGGCGCACCACGGGGCGGGGCGCGGGCGGCTCGGCGGCTCGGTCGTTCATGGCAGTCATCGTCGCCTACACGGTGAGACAAGGCGAACGTCTGGCACATCGAGCACGTGCCCGAAGGTAGTCTCGATCCTCGTGCGCATCGTCGTCCTGCTCAAGTACGTCCCGGACATCACCAGCGACCGCGGGTTCGAGAACGGGCGCGTGGTCCGCGACCCCGCCGTCGGTTCCCTGAACGAGCTCGACGAGAACGCCGTCGAGGCGGCGCTCCAGCTCGTCGAGGCGCAGGGCGAGGGCGACCACGAGATCGTCGCCGTCACGCTCGCGCCGGCGACCGCCGACATCGCGATCCGCAAGGCGTACCAGATGGGCGTGCACCGCGGCATCCGCATCACCGACGACGCCCTCGCCGGGTCCGACTACTTCGGCACCACGGCGGCGCTCGCGGCCGCTGTCCGCCGCCTGGGCGAGGAGAAGCCGGTCGACCTGGTCGTCACGGGCATGGCGGCCCTCGACGGGCTCGGCTCGGTCGTGCCCGCGCTGGTCGCCGAGGAGCTCGGCTGGCCGCAGCTCACGCTGGCCAAGTCGGTCGAGCTGGTGGACGGCACGCTGACGATCACGCGCGAGGTCGACGACGCGTACGAGACGCTCGCCGGCCCGCTGCCCGCGGTGCTGTCGGTCACCGACACCGCGAACAGCCCCCGCTACCCGAACTTCAAGCTCATCATGGCGGCGCGCACCAAGCAGGTCGAGGAGTGGAGCGCCGCCGACCTGGGGCTCGACGCGGGCGACGTCGGCCTGGCCGGCGCCCGGACGGTCACGGTCGAGGCGTCCCCGCGCCCGCCGCGGCCCGAGGTCGAGCTCGTGGTCGACAAGGGCGAGGGCGGCAAGGCCCTGGCCGAGTTCCTGATCCGCAACGACCTGGTCTGAGAGGCGACCCCATGACCCGCCCCACCGTCCTCGTCCTCCTCGACAGCCCCACGCGCACCGTCGACGAGGTGCGCCCCGCGGTCCTCGAGCTCATCACGATCGGCCGCAACCTGGGCCGTGTCGACGTCGTCACGCTCGGCGCCCCGAGCGTCGAGGTGCTCGCCACGCTCGGCGCGTACGGCGTCGAGCTCGTCCACCAGGCCCAGCTCCCGACGTCGCTGCCCGAGCAGTCCTTCCACCTCACGTCCGTGCTCGCCTCGGTGCTCACGACGGCGGTGCGCCGCAACGACGCCGACGTGCTGCTCGTGCCGTCGAGCTTCGCGGGCAAGGAGGCCGCCGCGGTGACCGCCGCGCGCCTCGGCTCGGGCCTCGTCGTCGACGCCGCGACGCTCGCGTGGAGCGAGGGCGGAATCGCCCCGCTGCGCATCGGCAAGCGCGTGTTCGCCGGCACGTGGGACACGGTGTCCACGGTCGCCTCCGACCCGGCGGTCGTCACGGTCCGGGCCAACGCCGTCGCCGCCGAGCCGGCCGAGACGGCCACCGCTGCCACGGTCGAGCCGCTGCCGGTCGAGGTGCACACGCCGCAGGTCACCGTCGTCGAGCGGACGCCCAAGGAGCGCACCGTCGGCCGTCCCACGCTGGAGGAGGCGGCCGTCGTCGTCGCCGGCGGGCGTGGCACCAACGGTGACTTCGGGCCGGTCAACGAGCTCGCGGAGGCGCTCGGCGCCGCCGTCGGCGCCACGCGCGACGTGGTCTTCGAGGGCTGGTTCGACCGGTACATCGGGCAGACGGGCGTGACCGTGGCCCCGCGCCTGTACATCGGGGCGGGCATCTCGGGCGCCCCGCACCACCGCGGCGGCATGCAGGCCTCGCAGGTCGTCGTCTCGGTGAACAACGACCCGGAGGCGCCGATCTTCGAGATCAGCGACTTCGCCGTCGTCGGCGACCTCGCTGACGTGCTGCCGCAGGCCGCCGCCGCGATCCGCGCCCACAAGGAGTCCCAGGGCTGACCCCTGCTGGTTGAGCCGCGTCGAAACCAGCCCCGTCGAAACCACCTGGCCCCGGAGTTCGTAGACTGGGTGGTCGTGACACCCGGCGCCTACCTCGACCACGCGGCCACGACCCCCATGTCGGCGGCCGCGCTCGCGGCGTTCGTCGAGGAGGCGGGCAAGCCCGGCAACGCGTCGTCGCTGCACGCCGCCGGCCGCGCCGCCCGCCGGGTCGTCGAGGAGTCGCGCGAGCAGCTCGCCGCGGCGCTGGGTGCGCGCCCGTCGGAGGTGATCTTCACCTCGGGCGGCACCGAGTCCGACAACCTCGCGATCAAGGGCATCTTCTGGGGCCGTCGTGCGCAGGACACCCGCCGCACGCGGGTCCTGGTCTCCGCCGTCGAGCACCATGCCGTGCTCGACCCGGCGTTCTGGCTCGCGGGGCACGGCGGGGCGGAGATCGTCCTGCTGCCCGTCGACGGTGACGGCCGCCTGGCCCTCGACGCGCTGCGCGCCGACCTCGCCGAGCACGCCGACGAGACGGCGCTCGTCTCGGTGATGCTGGCCAACAACGAGGTGGGCACGATCCAGCCCGTGCGGGAGGTCGTCCGCATCGCCCACCAGCACGGCGTGCCCGTCCACACCGACGCCGTACAGGCCGTCGGGCAGATCGAGGTCGACTTCGCCGCGCTCGGCGTCGACGCGCTGACGCTCACGGGGCACAAGGTCGGCGGGCCCGTCGGCGTGGGCGCGCTGCTCGCCCGCCGCGACCTGCCCATCGAGGCGGTGCAGCACGGCGGCGGGCAGGAGCGCGGGGTGCGCTCGGGGACGCTCGACGTGCCCGCG
>CBINDH010000332.1:0-3273 GCA_966249365.1 uncultured Xylanimonas sp.
GAGGAGCTCGACCCAGTCGTCGACCCCGGCTGAAGGGGAGCTCGCCGCGCCGGCAACCGCGACCGCCCGGGTGGCGAGCGCGCCCGCCGCGGCGCCGAGCCCGGCGCCGAGCGCGAGGAGGGTTGCCACGGTGGTGCCCGGGCCGCGTCGCTCCATCGGAGCCTCCGAGGATGTCGGGTGATGGCGTTTGATGCCGTCGGCTGGCGCAACACAACCACACGTGTCGTTGGATGTCTAGCCACAGAGTGGACGGTTGTGGACGATTCGCCCGCGGGTGCGCGGGGCCGTGGCAGCCTGTGCCTCCGCGCGGGTGCGCCCGCGCGGAGTCTGGAAGGAGTCCGATGGCCGCGAGGGGGCCCACGCGCTGGGACGTGCTGTTCGCTGACCTGGAGGCACAGCTCGCAGCCCACGAGCAGGCGGCGCGCGACGGCGAGATCGCCGAGCTGACCCGCGCCGAGCAGGCGAGCATCTCGCTCGCCGACCGCCTGCGCGCGTCCGTCGGTGCCGCGACGAGCGTCGAGCTGCCGGACGGCGAGGTCGTCTCGGGGATGCTGCGCACCGTGGCGTCGGGCTGGCTCCTGCTGGAGGGCCGCGGCGCGAGCGGCACCACCGAGCACCTGGTCCCGGCGGCGGCGGTCTGCGCCGTCACCGGCGTGAGCCGGCAGGGCCGGCCCTCGGCGTCACGCCTGGACACGCTCGGTCTGGGCACTCCGCTGCGGGTGCTGCAGCGTGACCGCGCCCGTGTGGTCGTGCGGACCGCGAGCGGGCCCACCACGGGCAGGGTCGCGCGCGTGGGGGAGGATCACCTCGACCTCGAGGAGATCGACCGCGTCCCGGTCAGGGTGCGGACGGTGCCGTTCGACGCGGTGCTCTGCGTGAGCCGGGCATGACCGGGCTAGACGTCGCCCGACGCGATGCGCTCCCGCGTCTTGGCGTACTGCTGGGCGATGTACTCCTCGAGCACCGACGCCTCGACGCGCCACACGCCCTTCCCGCCGATCTGGATGGCGGGCAGCTCCCCGCTGCGCACCAGCGCGTACGCCTGCCGGGACGAGATCGCGAGCAGCTCCTCGACGTCGGCGAGGGAGAGGAATCGGGCGGCCATGCGGCCAGTCTGACACAGCATCACGTATCCGTGGGGTCCGTTTGTCCACAGGTGGGCACGGATCATGGCACTTGGCACCTCATGATGACGTCTGACGCAGCTCACGAAGGGACGACCCCATGACCATCGACACCCTGCCCGCCCCCGTGGCCGCGCGCCTGCGCCGCCCGTCGTGGCGCGACCCCCGCCTCGTCGTCGGGGTCGTGCTCGTGGCGCTCTCGGTGGCGCTCGGATCCTGGGCGGTGTCCGCCGCGTCGCGCACCACGCCGGTGTGGGCTGCCGTCGACACGCTCACTCCGGGCGACCCGCTCACCACCGACGCCGTCAAGGCCGTCGAGGTGCGGTTCGGTGCGGAGGGGCGCTACCTGTCCGCGGACGAGCCGCTCCCCGAGGGTCGGGTCGTCACGCGAGGCGTCGGCGCCGACGAGCTCGTGCCCCTCAGCGCGGTCGGCGACGCCGCGAGCCTCGACACGCGCTCGGTCGCGGTCCAGGTCGACGGGGCGCTGTCGGACCGCGTGGTCAAGGGCTCGGTGGTCGACGTCTGGTTCGTGCCGAAGGCGCGGGCCGACGCGGGGACCGACGACGCCGGGTCGGCGCCCCGCCCTGTCGTCGAGGGCGTCGTGGTCGAGCAGGTCGCTGACGGCGGGTCCGGGCTCGTCGTCGGCACCGCGACGACGCTGCACCTGCTCGTCCCGAACGACGAGCTCCCCGTCCTGCTCGCGGCGCTCAGCGCCGACGGCACCGTGGACGTCCTCCCGGTGGCCGGGGGAGCGCGCTGATGGCGGCGCAGGTCACCGTCCTGGCCGCGGTGCGCGGGGCCGCCGAGACACAGGTGGTGCTCGCGCTCGGCGCACCGGGCTCAGGCACCACCGTGACACGCCGGTGCGGCGACGTCGTCGAGCTGCTCGCCGCCGCGGCGGCCGGCGCGGGCGCCGTCGCGGTCGTGTCCGCGGACCTGCCCGGGCTCGACCGCGAGACCGTCGCGCGGCTGCACGGTGCGGGCGTGCGCGTCGTCGCGCTCGCCGACGGCCACGGCGGGGAGCGGCTGCGTGCGCTCGGCGTCGACGCGGTGCTCGACGGCACCGGCGCCGTCGGGCTCGGAACCGGGCTGGTCGACGCCGTCCACGACGCCGCCGACGGCCCGGGCGTGCCGCAGGCCCCGGCCGACGACGCCCCGTACCCGGTCCCCGACGCCGCGCCCACCGCGCCGGGCCGCGTGGTCGCCGTGTGGGGTCCCGTCGGGTCACCCGGTCGTACCACGCTGGCGCTCGAGCTGGCCGCCGCTCTGGCCGGTCTCGGTGCTGACGCCGGACGGCGCGGCCGGTCGGGTCGCCAGGCCCGTCCTGAGCAGCGCCCCGACCCGCGCGACGTCCTCCTCGTCGACGCGGACACCTACGGCTCGTCCCTCGCGATGCGACTGGGTCTGCTGGACGACGCCCCCGGTCTCGCCGCCGCGTGCCGCGTGGCCGCGCAGGGCGGGCTCGACGTCACCGCGCTCGCGCGTCAGAGTCCCGTCGTCGCGCCGGGGCTGCGCGTCCTGACCGGTCTGACCCGGGCGGCGCGCTGGCCCGAGATCCCGGCGTCGTCGCTCGAGGTCGTCCTCGACCGGGCACGGGAGCTCGCGGCCTGGACCGTGGTCGACACGGCCGCGCCCGTCGAGGCGGACGAGGTGCTGATGTACGACACGCACGCACCGCAGCGCAACGCCGCGACGCTCACGGCCCTCGCCTCGGCCGACGACGTCGTGGTCGTCGGCACCGCGGACCCCGTCGGCATCCAGCGGCTGGTCCGCGCGCTGGAGGAGCTGCGGGAGGTGCCCGTCGTCGTCCCGGCGCCCGCCGCGGTGGTGGTCAACCGGGTGCGGGCCTCGACCGTGGGGGCCCGGCCCGAGGTCGCGGTGCGCGAGTCGATGGCCCGCTACGCCGGGCTCGACGACGTCGTCGTCGTACCGGACGACCCCGCCTCGCTCGACGCGGCGCTGCTGGCGGGGCGTGCGCTGGCCGAGCACGCGCCGGGCTCGCCCGTGCGTGTCGCGGTCGCGGACCTGGCCCGCTCGCTGGGGGCGCGGAGCGCGTCGCCCGTCTGAGCGCGGCGGGCTGCGGCACTATGGGGCCATGCGCCTCTACGTGCCCGCCACGCTCGACGAGCTCGACTCCGCCTCCGTCACC
>CBINDH010000333.1:0-3272 GCA_966249365.1 uncultured Xylanimonas sp.
TCACCAAGGGCCACGGCACGCACAACGACTTCGTCCTCCTCGCCGACACGCGCGGCGACCTCGACCTGACCCCCGAACGCGTGCGTGCCCTCGCCGACCGTCGCGGCGGCATCGGCGGCGACGGCGTCATCCGGCTCGCGCCGACGGCGTCGATCGCGCGCGCGGGCGAGGCCGTCGCCGACCGCGTGCTCGCCGAGGAGCCCGCCGCGATCTGGTTCATGGACTACCGCAACGCCGACGGGTCCGTCGCCGAGATGTGCGGCAACGGGGTGCGCGTCTTCACCGCGTTCGCCGAGTCGCTGGGGCTCGCGGACCTCGACGGCGGCGGCGAGCTCGCACTGGGCACACGCGCTGGCGTCAAGCGGGTCCGCAAGGAGACCGGGCCGGGCGGCGTGACGTGGTACGCCGTCGACATGGGCACGTGGCGGCTCCCGGGCGGGGACGACGCCGCGGCCAGCGGCTCCGACGCCGCCGTCGCCGTGCACGGCTGGACCGCCCCGCGCCCCGGCCTGAGCGTCGACCTCGGCAACCCGCACACCGTCGTCGCGCTCGAGACGCTCGACGAGCTCGCCGCGCTCGACCTCACCCGGCCGCCGCAGGTCGCACCACACCCGCCGCACGGCACCAACGTCGAGCTCGTCGTCCCGCTCGGGGAGACGACGTCGGACGACGGCGAGATCGTCGGCAGCCTGCGCATGCGCGTGCACGAGCGCGGCGTGGGCGAGACGCAGTCGTGCGGCACGGGCGCCGTCGCGGCGGCGCTCGCCGTGCGCACCTGGGCGTCGTCGGGCGGTCGCGCGCCGGTGGACACCTGGCTGGTCGAGGTGCCCGGGGGCCTGCTGCGGGTGCGTGCCCTGCCGGACGGGCACGCCGAGCTCGCCGGGCCTGCCGAGCTGGTCTTCTCCGGAGAGACGTCGCTGTAGCCACCCTCCGGAAGGGCGTGGCGTCCGCGGGAGAGGGGGCGCTACGCTGCGCCGACGCCGGGGATCCGGCACCCGTCGGAAACTCCGAGACAGGCCTGCAATGACGCTGACCCTCTTCGGCCCCGCCTGGACCGCGACGCTCGTCGTCCTGCTCCTGGTGGGCGTGACAACCCACTTCCTGCTCCGCGGGCGGGACCTGCCGGCGCGACGCCGCGGCCTGGCCGTCCTGGCGGTCGTCGACATGCTCGCCTCGACGTCGTTCCACCTGGCGTACCTCGCCGACCCGGACGTGTACTTCCCGCTGTGGCAGAACCTGCCGCTGCACCTGTGCACGATCGTGTCGTTCATGGTGCTGCCCGCCGTGCTGCGCGACGCCCCAGCGCTGCGGGCGATCTGCTTCTTCCCCGGAGCCCTCGCCGGGTTCCTGACCTTCTTCTCGGCGCAGCCGATGTACTACGAGCACGAGCTGTTCGACCCCAAGCTCGGGTTCTTCGTCGCGCACGGGCTCAACTTCGTCATCCCGGCCCTCATGGCGACGCTCGGCATCTATACGCCGACGGCGCGGGCCGCGGTCCGGTCCGTGCTCTACGTCGTCAGCCTGGGCCTGCTGGTGCTGCCCGTCACCCTGCTGATCCGGGCCGTCGCGGACCCGGGCGCGAACTACATGTACGTGTTCGGCGGCAACGGCGCGGAGATCCTCGACCTGGCCTACGGGTTCTTCCCGGTGCCGGTGCTCTACCTGCTGCCGCTGCTCGCGGTCATCACGCCCGTGCTGCTCGGCCAGTGGGGGCTGTACCGCGCCTGGGCGTGGGTCTCCGCGCGGCTCCGCCGCAGCACTTCGGCGCCGGTCGTCGCGCAGGAGCCCGTCATCGCGTGACGTGCAGGATGCGGTAGCCCTTCGCGCTGGCCGTCCGCTCCACGGGCAGGTCGAGCTCCGCCTCGATCCACCGCGCCAGCGAGTCGGAGCCCAGGTTCTTCTGCACGACCAGCCACGCCCCGGCGGCGTCGGGGTCCGTCGCCAGCCGCGGCAGCCACGTGCGCAGGATGGAGTGCAGCACGTCCTTGCCGACACGGATCGGCGGGTTCGACCAGATCGCGGCGAACCTCACGTCGGCAGGGACGTCGTCCGGCAGCGACGTGCGCACGTTGGTCAGCCCGAGCCGCTCGGCGTTGCGGCGCGTGAGGTCGAGGGCGCGTTCGGACACGTCGACCGCCCAGACGGTCGCGTCCGGGGACTCGAGCGCGAGCGTCAGCGTGAGCGGCCCCCACCCGCACCCCACGTCCAGGAGGTTCCCGGTCGACGGCGGCGGCGGGACCTCGCGCAGCAGCACTTGCGTGCCGAGGTCGACACGGCCGGGGGAGAAGACACCCGGGGCGACCTCGACCTCGACCTCGCGGCCCGCGAGCCGCACCGTCATCGTGCGGCGCTCCGCCGCGGTGGCCGGCCCGCCGGTGAAGTAGTGGTCGGGCACGTCGGGAAGGGGAGCGTCGGTCACCGCTCGATCCTAGTTTCCGCCGCGCACCGGCGGCCTCCGGGCCGTGCGCGGCCCGCCCGCAGGCACCAATTCGATGGTTGCGGGACGTTCTCGCGTGGGATCCTGGTTCTACCCATGGTGCCTTTCACGGCACCCGCACCGTCGAACCGCTCCGAGAGGCACATCTTGACCCACCCCCCGCAGGACCCCACCGCTCCCGTCACGGAGCACGCCGACGACGCAGCCGCAGCGGACCGTTCCGCCCAGGCGATCGCGAACGACGTCGTGGCCCGGGTCCTCGCCAGAGCGGGGACCGCGCGAGCCGAGGGCGCCACCGTGCACGTCGCCCACGACGGCGAGCAGCTCGACCTCGAGGAGCGCACCGCGCTGCGCCGCGTCGTCGGGCTGTCCACCGAGCTCGAGGACGTCACCGAGGTCGAGTACCGGCAGCTGCGCCTCGAGAAGGTCGTGCTCATCGGCATGTACTCCGGCGGCGAGGCCGCCGCGCGCGAGGCCGAGGTCTCGCTGCGCGAGCTCGCCGCGCTCGCGGAGACCGCCGGCTCCCAGGTGCTCGACGGCCTGCTCCAGCGCCGCCAGAAGCCCGACCCCGGCACCTACCTCGGCTCGGGCAAGGCCGCCGAGCTCGCCGACGTCGTGCGCGCGGTCGGCGCGGACACCGTCGTCGCCGACACCGAGCTCGCCCCCTCGCAGCGCCGCGCGCTCGAGGACATCGTCAAGGTCAAGGTCGTCGACCGGACCGCGCTCATCCTCGACATCTTCGCCCAGCACGCCAAGTCGCGGGAGGGCAAGGCCCAGGTCGAGCTCGCCCAGCTCGAGTACCTGCTGCCGCGCCTGCGCGGCTGGGGCGAGTCGA
>CBINDH010000334.1:0-3244 GCA_966249365.1 uncultured Xylanimonas sp.
CACGGGCGCGCGTCAGCTCGCCGACGGCGCCGGTCAGCTCGCCGACGGCGCCGGGCAGCTGGCGGACGGCGTGACGAAGTCGCAGAGCGGGGCCGGCCAGCTCGCCACCGGCGCGGGCACGCTGAGCGACAAGCTCGTCCTCGCGGGTGCGGGTGCGCGGGACGCCGCCGCAGGCATCGCGGGGGCGGCTCAGGGCGTCCAGGGCTACGCGGCCGCGATCCAGCAGATCGCGGACGGTCTCGACGCGCAGATCGCCGAGCTCACGGGGGCGGGCTGCGTCCCCGGGAGCGGCGTGCCCGAGTGCGCTGCCCTCGACCAGCTGCTCGCGCTCCAGGGCGGCCTCAACGCCATCGTGAAGGGCGACCCGACGGACCCGAGGAACCCCGGGCTCGCCAACCTCGCGGCTGGCCTGGCCGCCGGCGCCGGCTCGCCCGGCGACGACCCGGCCCACGGCGCCGAGTCCCTCTACGCGCTCGCCAACGGCCTGAGCAACCCGGACGACCCCAAGGCCGTCACCGCGGCCGTGGGGGCCGCGCAGCTCAAGTCCGGCGCGCAGCAGCTCGCGGGCGGGCTCGGACAGCTCGCCGACGGCGCGAAGCAGGTCAGCGCGGGTGCCACCGGCCTCGAGTCGGGCGCCTCGGCGCTCGCCTCGGGCGCGTCCGCGCTGCGCGGCGGTGTCTCCCAGGTCGCCACCGGCACCAGCGACCTCGCCGGCGGCATCGGCGAGCTCGCCGCGGGTGCCGACGGCGTCGCGTCCGGCGCGTCCGGCCTCGCCGACGGCGTCGGCCAGCTCGCGGGCGGTGCGGGCGAGATCTCCGACGGCCTCGGCCAGGCGGTCGACCAGCTCCCCGCCTACTCCGAGGACGACCGCGCGACCCTCGCCTCCGTCGTCGCCGAGCCCGTCGCGGCGCCCGGCGAGGAGGGCCTGGAGACGGGGTCGACCGGCCCGCTGTTCGCCGTCGTCGCCCTCTGGCTCGGCGCGCTCGGCCTGACGACCGTGGTGCGGCCGTCGCCCGCCCGCGCGCTGGGCTCGACCCGCAGCGCGGCGCACCTGGCGCTCGCCGACCTCGCCGTGCCGACCGCCGTCGCGGTGGCCACGGGTGCTGCCGTCGGTGGCATCCTCGCGGCCGTCGAGCACCTCTCGGTGGGCGGCTGGTTCGGCGCCATCGGTCTGGGTGCGCTCGTCTCGGTCGTGTTCGTGGCCCTGCCCCTGGGCTTCACGCTGATGCTCGGGGACGTCGCCCGTGGCGCGTCGCTGCTCATGGCGGTGCTCGTCATCGCGACCGGCGTCGTGGCGACCGTGCCGGACTGGCTCGACGGCATCGCCGACTTCCTCGCGATCGGTGCCGCGCGGCGGGCTCTCGTGGGCCTCGTCGTGCCGAGCGCCGGCGGCGTCGGCGGGGCGGTGACGAGCCTCGTGCTGTGGGGCCTGGCGGGCGTCGGGCTCGCGGTGGCCATGACGGCGCGCGCGCGCGTCACGCGCGTGACCCGGCTGCTCGCGGAGGCGTGACCCCCGGGCGGCGTCGGCGTCAGCGGTAGGCCGGAGCGGTCGCGGTGGCCTTGCGCCACCGGGCCACGAGGGCCGCGTCCGAACGCCGGCGCCGCCACTCGTCCTGGGTGGTGTGAGCGACCCGGCGATGCTCGGTGAGAGTCACGACGTCGTGCTCGACGGCCCAGAGGATGGCCGCGCGGACCTCGTCGCGCGTCACCCCGCAGCTCGCCACCGATATCTGCGTCATGGCCTGTAAGAGTCCCGAGCGGCCCGTTCGTGACGGTGACCTGCAGCACTTTTCGTGTGACGTCGTCACCACGCGGCGCCAGGTCCCTCGGCGCGCCCACCTGGGCAGCCGCGGCGGGCTGAGCGAGTATCGACGGCATGACTGGCCACGAGATCTCCGAGGCACGCCGGCTGAAGGCCGAGCTGGGCGCGTTCGCGCGCGACCTCGCGGAACGGTACGGCGCGGTCACGGCGTCCGCCGTCGGGCCCGACGAGTCGCCGTCGGACGTCATCCGCGCACCCACGCTCTCGCTGGGCCTCGCCCCCGCGCCCGACGGCGGGTACGCCGTCGCGGTGCGCTACCGGCTCGGCCTGCCCGCCGCACGCGCCGGGGTCAAGCGCGTCGCGGCCGAGGCCGGCGCCGACGCCGACGTGCGCCGCACGGGCCGCATCCGCAGGCTGTCCGACGTCCGCCCGCGCCCGCCCGTGGCGAGCGCCCGGGCGCTCGGCGAGACGAGCCGCACCCGGCCGCTGCGCCCCGGGGTGTCGATCGCGAACGTCGCCGTGACCGCGGGCACGCTCGGCGCGTTCGTCACCGGGTCCGACGAGGAGCGCTACGTCCTGTCGAACTGGCACGTGCTCGCCGGGTCCGCCGAGGCGGCGCCAGGCGACGTCGTCGTCCAGCCCGGACCCGCCGACGGCGGCACCGACCCCGGCGACCGCGTCGGCACGCTGGCCCGCTGGGCGCCGATGGAACCGGGCGAGCACCACCTGGTCGACTGCGCGCTCGCGCTGCTCGACGACGACGTCGAGATCGACCCCGCGTACCCCGTCGGCCACGTGACGACGACGGCGGAGGTGCTCGGCGGCGAGGCCGTCGAGAAGGTCGGCCGCACGACGTCGCTCACGCGCGGCCGGGTCAGCGCGATCGAGCTCGACGACGTGCTCGTCGGGTACGGCGACGACCTCGGCGCGCTGGGCTTCGACGGGCAGATCGAGATCGAGTCGGCGCAGGACGGGCCGTTCTCGCGCGGCGGCGACTCCGGGTCGCTCGTGTACCGCGACGACGGCGTCGCGATCGGGCTGCTGTTCGCGGGATCGGAGACCGGCGGTCCGGACGGGCACGGCCTGACGTACGCGAACCCGATCGACACGGTGCTGTCGACGCTGGGCGTCACCCTGGCACCCCCTCCTGCTGGGTGAGCCCCGCCTCTGCTGGTTGAGCCCCGCCTCTGGTGGTTGAGCCCCGTCTCTGGTGGTGGAGCCCCGTCGAAACCACCGACGGCCTGGTTTCGACGGGGCTCAACCAGCGGGGTGCTGGGCCGGTTTCGACAACCTCCATCGCCGGGGTCAGCATGGTGCCCATGACGATCCCCTCGATCGCGCTCAACAACGGCGTCCGCATCCCGCAGCTCGGTCTCGGCACGTACAAGCTGCCCCCCGCCGACACCCGCGACCTGGTCCTCGAGGCATTCGAGGTCGGCTACCGGCACGTCGACACCGCGCAGATGTACCGCAACGAGCGCG
>CBINDH010000335.1:0-3215 GCA_966249365.1 uncultured Xylanimonas sp.
GCCACCTTCGGCATCGACCAGCTGTGGAAGCGGCGCATGGTCGAGCTGATACCCCCCCACCCCGCCCCGGGGCGCGGAAGGGCCTGCGGCCCCCGCCGATCCACCCAGGCCCTCGCCCCCCCCCCACCCCGTGGTGGCGGGGCCGGAGCCCCGCCACCTCAGTGACTCACGGGTTGACCACCTGGACGTTGGCGAGGTCGACGCGGGTGAAGGCGTCCACGCGAACGTTGGTGACGTTCTCCGAGTTCACGGTCTGCGTGAGGCCGTAGAACATCGGAAGGATCGGCAGGTCCTCGAGGAGGATGTCGTCGGCCTGCTGGTACAGGGCGATGGCGTCCTCGTTGGAGGCGGCCTCGTTACCCTGCTTGATCAGGGCGTCGAACTCGGGGTTCGAGTAGAACGAGGCGTTCGAGCCGGCCGGCGGGTGCGCGGCCGTCGAGTACAGCGGCTCGAGGTAGTTCTGCGGCGACGGGTAGTCCATCGACCAGCCGAGGCGGAACGGACCGGTGAAGCCCTTGGCGTCACCCAGCGGCAGGTACTCGGAGAACTGCAGGTCGCCCTTGAGGACGAAGTCGACACCGAGGTTCTGCTTGAGCTGGTTGCCCACGGCCTCGACCCAGGCGTCGTGGCCGGCGCCCGCGTTGAACCACAGCTCGAGCGGCTTCGACGTGTCGAAGTCGGTCTCGGCGAGGAGCTTCTTGGCCTCGTCGACGTTGAGCACGCAGTACTTGCAGGCGTCGTCGCGGTAGCCGTCGATGACCGGCGCGATCGCGTCGGTGGCCGGGATGCGCGTGCCGTTGAAGATGGCCTGCGTGATCGCCTCGCGGTCGATCGCCATCGAGAGGGCCTGGCGGACGCGGATGTCCTTGAAGCGCTCGTCGTACGTGGGGATGCCCAGGTACGTGACCGAGGACGACGGGAACTCCTGGTAGCGGTCACCGAACTCGTCGGGCGCGGTGGTGATGGCGTCCGGCGGGATCTGGTCGACGATGTCGAGCGAGCCGCCCTGGACGTCCAGGTACGCCGTGTTCATGTCGGTGTAGACGCGCAGCTCGACCTGGTCGGCCAGAGCCTTGTTCGGGCCGGCGTAGTCCTCGTAGCGGACGAGCGTGATGCCCTGGCCGGGGACCATCTCCGTCTCGGCCATGAACGGGCCGTTACCGATCGGCTTCTTGCCCAGCGCCTCGGGGTCGTCGAAGAACGCCTCGGGGAGCGGGAAGAACGCCGTGTACCCGGTGGTGATCGGGAACTGCGCGAACGGGCCGGTGAGCTGGACGGTGAACGTCTTGTCGTCGACGACCTTGAGGCCCGACATCTCGGTGGCCGCGGGGTCACCGGTCGCGTTGCCCTCGGCGTCCATCGGCGCCTGCAGGTCGTCGTAGCCGACGATGTTCGCGAAGAAGTACGAGTTGCCGTACGCGTTGGGCGAGTACGCGGTGTAGTTCCACGCGTCGACGAAGGACGACGCGGTGACGGGGGTGCCGTCGTGGAACGTCCACCCGTCCTTCAGCGTGACGGTCCAGTTGGTCGCGTCGTCGGACTCGATGGACTCTGCAACGCCGTCCCAGGTGAGCTCCGTGTTCTCCCCGTAGGTCACGAGACCGGTGAACAGGGCGTCGAGCACCTGACCACCCTCGGACTCGGACGTGTTGCCGGGGACGAGCGCGTTCTCGGGGTCACCGATGTACATGGAGAACGAGCCGCCGCTGGCCGCGGCGTCGTTCGTCGGGGACTCGCTGGCGTCGGTATCGCTACCGCCGCCGCCGCTGCACGCAGTCATCACGAGCGCAAGCGTCGCGACCGACGCGGTGATGCTGGCGATACGCCTGATCTTCAAGGTTCCCTCCTCCGGAAGCACGCCGACCCCGTTCTGACGTCGGGGTGTGACGTCAGACTCACTGAAGCCCGGGGGTCGGGTGTGCGGAAACCGTAGTCCCCGTTAAGCAACGCTTGGGACACAGGTGGCGGCGGAAGAGTGATTGTTACCCAGTTGATACGAAGCCAGCGTTTGTCCACCTGTAGGACGATCTGCTCACGATGCGGGCATCGCGCATGGTCACGGGCCCGTCGCAGACACGACGGCGGGCCGCCCGGTCTCCCCGGACGGCCCGCCGTCTTCAGCCGGTCAGCCGCGCGTCACACGTTGAAGCGGAACTCCACGACGTCGCCGTCCGCCATGACGTAGTCCTTGCCCTCGATCCGGGCCTTGCCGGCCGCGCGCGCGGCGGCGACCGAGCCGGCCTCGACGAGGTCCTCGAAGCCGATGACCTCGGCCTTGATGAACCCGCGCTCGAAGTCCGTGTGGATGACGCCGGCGGCCTGCGGCGCCTTCCAGCCCTTGCGGATCGTCCAGGCGCGCGACTCCTTCGGGCCCGCCGTGAGGTACGTCTGCAGGCCGAGCGTGTGGAAGCCGACCCGGGCGAGCTGGTCGAGGCCCGACTCCTCCTGGCCGTTGGCCTCGAGCATCTCGCGCGCCTCCTCGGGCTCGAGCTCGACGAGCTCGGACTCGAACTTGGCGTCGAGGAAGATCGCGTCGGCGGGCGCGACGAGCTCGCGCAGCCGCGCCTGCATCGCCTCGTCGGCGAGGCCCGCCTCGTCGGTGTTGAAGACGTAGATGAACGGCTTGGCCGTCATGAGCTGGAACGACGCGATGTCCGCCAGGTCGAGGCCCGCAGCCGCGGCGCCCCCGAAGAGCGTCGTGCCGGCCTCGAGGATCGCCTGCGCCTTCTTGCCCGCGTCCAGGAGGGCCGGGTCGCCATTCTTGATCTTGACCTCCTTCTCGATGCGCGGCAGCGCCTTCTCGAGGGTCTGGAGGTCGGCGAGGATGAGCTCGGTGGCGATGGTCTCGATGTCGCCCTCGGCGTCGGTCGACCCCTCGACGCGCACGACGTCGGGGTCGTTGAAGACCCGGGTGACCTGGCAGATCGCGTCGGCCTCGCGGATGTTCGCGAGGAACTTGTTGCCCAGGCCCTCGCCCTCCGAGGCACCCTTGACGATGCCGGCGATGTCGACGAACGACACCGTGGCAGGCAGGATCCGCGAGGAGCCGAAGATCTCCGCGAGCTTGTCCAGACGCGGGTCGGGCAGCGGCACCACACCCACGTTCGGCTCGATGGTCGCGAACGGGTAGTTCGCGGCGAGCACCTGGTTGCGGGTCAGAGCGTTGAAGAGGGTGGACTTGCCGACGTTGGGCAGGCCGACGATGCCGATGGTGA
>CBINDH010000336.1:0-3211 GCA_966249365.1 uncultured Xylanimonas sp.
ACGCGGCCGACGACGACGGTGCCGGCCGAGGCGCGCACGTCGAGGCGGGCGGCCTGGTCGATCGACACGTTGCCGGCCGACGCGGTGACGTTGACGGTGCCGAGCGGGCCTTCGGTGTACAGCGGGCCGAAGGCGAGCTTGCCGCCGACGTCGGAGCCCGCGGGGACCTCGATCGTGACGGTGGTCGTGCCCTTGGGGCCGACGACGAGCTTGCGCAGCGACCTGGGGCCGGCGACGGTCAGCACGTCGTTGGCGAGGTCGACCGTCGTCTCCTGCGCGAGGCGCGCGTCCGCGGGACGGCCGGTGTTCGCGGGCAGGATCGTGACGACGGCGTCGTCGCGCTCGGAGGCGACGACGTGGACGGAGCCGACGACCTGGTCGACGACGACGCTGAGCGGGCGGGGGGCGGGGAACGTGGGCATGGTTGCTCCAAGCGGGTGGTGCGGCGTGCGGTACGCGGTCAGCGCACCCAGCCGGTGACGTGGGTGCCGCCCGTGGCGTGCACGATGCGCGTGGTGCCTGCGGGTCCGGCGGTGGGCTGCAGCGCGGCGGCGACCGCGCGGACGAGCCAGGTGTTGACGGAGACGCCGTCGCGGGCGGCGGCGGCCTCCACCTGTGTCTTGAGGTGGTCGGGGAGGCGCAGCGTGGTGCGCGTCGTGGTGGCGTCCTCGGCGTCGGCCGGCAGCGGGGCCGGCGGGGCCGGGGCGACGGGCGCGGGTGCGGCGCCGGGGCGACCGGCGTCGGGAGCGGGGAGGTCGACGACGAACTCGGGCTCGCCGCCGCGCAGCCGTACGTCGACGGAGCCCGGGGCGAGCTCGGTGGAGATCTCGCCGGCGGCGACCGACAGGGCGTCGATCAGGACCAGGCGGACGGCCGCGTCGAGCGGCGCGGCGAGCTGCTGCGCGAGCCGCTGGGTTGCCTCGCCGCCGAGCTCGGCCGCCTGGGTGAGCCGCTGCTGGAGGTCGTCGACGTAACGGGAAAGGTCCATGACGCCACTATGACACCATAAGTGGTGTCATGGCAACACCAAAGGTGGTGTCACTTGCGTCAGGGCAGGTCGCGAGCAGAAGAATGGTCCCGCCTCCGTGGTGTCGGAGGCGGGACCCGGTTCGTGGAGCGCTGTCGCGGTCGTCCTACATGCCGGAGCCGGCGACGCTCGCGGTCAACGGCGAGCCGTCGATCGGGGTGACGTAGCAGACGACCTGACGGTCGCCGAGCGCCCACGTCATGGAGGTCGGCCCCCCGTAGTACAGGTCCAGCGACGAGGTCTCGAAGTCCGCCCCGATGTACGGGCCGAACTCCGGCAGGCAGAACTCGTCGGCGGCGGCGAAGACGGCGTCCTCGCCGGGGAACGCGTCGTCCGTCAGCAGCGTGGTGGCGATGACCTCGGCCGTGTGCTCCTCGGCGCAGTCGACCGGCTCGGCAGCCCCGATGTCGACGGGGTCGCCGGGCATCGTCAGGCACTGCCCGACCTCGAGGCCCAGCTCCTCCTGCCAGCCCTGCTCCCAGCCCTCCTCGAACGCGTCCCGCACCTCGCTGTTCGACGCGAGGAGGACCGCCACCAGGAGGATGATCCCCCAGGTGATGGTGCCGATCGCACCCAGCACGATGCCCGCGATGGCCATGCCCTTGCCGCCCGTGCCGTTCCGGCTGGTCCGGCGCACGCCGAGGATGCCGAGGACGAGCGCGACCGGGCCGGTCCCGAGGATGCCGGTCACGAGCGCCGCGATCGAGACGCCGTCGGTGCCGACGGGCGCCGCGTAGTAGGGGCTGCCGGGGGTGCCGCCGGCGTAGGGGTTCGGGGGAGCGGCGGCCGCGCTCGCGTAGGGGTTGTCCGGCGCGGGCGGGACCGGAACGGTGGGGTCGACGCTGGGCGCCGGGTCCGAGAGCCCGGGCGTGGACGGGCTCGCCGGGGGCGTGCCCCCGGTGGTGTACGGGTCGGGCGGGGGCGGGTAAGAGGACATGCGGCTCCCTCGGCGGTGCGGTGAACAGGCGCATCCTTGCAGGTTCCTGAGCCCGGCGGCAGTGCCATGTGTCGCCGTCTGTCCGCGCTCGTCGTGCGCCCGTGGGCTCGCTGCGAGACACCGGGCCGGGCGCCTGGGGCCGCAAGCTAGACTGGCGCCCGCACACCCCCCTTCCTCTCGCAAGAGATGTCATCGAGGAGCCCCTGTGGGACGCGTCGTCGTCGAGGTCATGCCCAAGCCCGAGATCCTGGACCCCCAGGGCAAGGCCGTGGTCGGAGCGCTGCCGCGCCTCGGGTTCACGCAGTTCACCAGCGTCCGTCAGGGCAAGCGGTTCGAGCTCGAGGTCGAGGGCGACGTGACGCCCGAGGTCCTCGCCGCCGCGCAGCAGGCCGCCGAGACGCTGCTGAGCAACCCGATCATCGAAGACGTCGTCAACGTGTTCGACGGCACCGAGGTGGGCGCCTGATGGGTGCCGAGCTGGGCGGCGCCCGCATCGGCGTCATCACGTTCCCGGGCACGCTCGACGACCGCGACGCGCTCCGCGCGATCCGCGTCGCCGGCGCGACGCCCGTCTCCCTCTGGCATGCCGACGCCGACCTGCACGACGTCGACGCCGTCGTCATCCCCGGCGGGTTCTCCTACGGCGACTACCTGCGCGCGGGCGCCATCAGCCGTTTCGCCGCCGCCATGACGTCGGTGGCCGACGCCGCGCAGGGCGGCATGCCCGTGCTGGGCATCTGCAACGGGTTCCAGATCCTCACCGAGGCGCACCTGCTGCCCGGGTCGATGGTGAAGAACGACCACCTGCGCTTCATCTGCCGCGAGCAGGTCCTGGTCGTCGAGAACAACACCACCGCCTGGACCAACCAGTACGAGGCGGGGCAGCGCATCACCGTGCCGCTGAAGAACCAGGACGGCCAGTACGTCGCCGACGAGCAGACGCTCGACATGCTCGAGGGCGAGGGCCGCGTCGTGTTCCGCTACGACGGCTGGAACCCGAACGGCTCGCGCCGCAACATCGCCGGCATCGCCAACGAGCGCGGCAACGTCGTCGGGCTCATGCCGCACCCCGAGCACGCCGTCGAGCAGGGCTTCGGCCCGGACTCGGCCGACGGTGCCCGCCAGGGCACCGACGGGCTGGGCTTCTTCACCTCGGTGCTGGCGACGCTCGTCAACGCCTGACCGCCCCCTGCTGGTCGAGCCCGCCCCTGCTGGTCGAGCCCGCCCCTGCTGGTCGAGCCCGCCCC
>CBINDH010000337.1:0-3198 GCA_966249365.1 uncultured Xylanimonas sp.
GCGGGACCGGCTGCGCAGGCGGCACGGGAGCCGTGAACGAAGCCGTCGGTCCGGTCGGGGGAACCGGCGAGCTCACCGACTCGGCCGGGGAGGACGCGGCCGACGTCCCGGCGCTCGGGGAGGGCTGCGCGGACCAGTCGGCCGGGCCACCCTGCGTCGGGTAGGGCGGGTACGGCCCGCCCACGGGGTACGTCCCGGTCGCGCGGTCGCGGCGACGGTCGCGCAGGTAGCGGACCAGCCACACGCCCGCGATCACCCAGACGGCGACCCAGAACAGGCCGATGAGCCAACCCCAGTCGCCCCAGCCTGTACGCCACCAGCCGATGCCGTCGGCCTGGCTGAAGCCGGCGATCAGGGCGAGGCCGGCGCCGAGCAGCGCGATGTCGAAGTCGCCGCGGATCGCCTGCTGCAGGTGGATGCGACCGTCACGCCGCTCCGGCAGCAGAGCCCAGCCGACGGCGTAGACCACCAGGCCGATACCCGTGACGAAGAAGCTGAGGAACAGCAGGCCGCGGACCAGCAGCGGGTCCCAGCCGAGGCGTTCGGCAAGGCCGCCGGCCACGCCGCCGACCCAGCGGTCGTCGGACCGTGCCAGGCCGATACGGCGGATCGAGTCGAAGAACCGGTCGGACCCGGTGCCCGGGCCACGGTTCGGGTCGCCGCCGTACGAGGTGCCGTACGGGGTGCCGTAGGGGGCCGACGGCGGTGCGCCGGGCGGAGGTACCGACGACGCGGGTGGCGTCTGGTCGGCGCCGGGCTCCGGCTGCGAGGGGAACGGGTTCGTGCTCATGCCACCGATCCTTCCGACGAGGCAGTCTCGGTGCTATGGGGTGCCGCCCTGAACCGACCCTGAACCGCCCCCTCAGGACCGGCCGCGGAACCCTGAAAGACCTCCCACGGTGCCGTGACGGGCGTCCCGGCATGCCACGATCAGGAGGTGAGCACCACGACCGCACCCCGCGCGCGCCTGCCGCTGCGCCGTCCCGAGACGGGCCGGTGGGTCGGCGGCGTGTGCGCAGGCATCGCCGCTCACCTCGGAGTGCCCGTCGCATCCGTGCGCCTCGCCATGGCCGTTCTCGGGCTCGCCGGCGGTGCCGGCATCGCCGTCTACGTGTTCTGGTGGATCACCATCCCCACGGGTGACCCGCGGGCGGCCGCCGAGGCCACCGTGCCCGCCGCCCTGCGCCGGGTCGCCCCCCGCCTGAGGTTCGAGCAGGCGGTCGCCCGCATGCAGCAGCGCGACGTCGTCATCGGCATCGTGCTGCTCGGCCTCGCCGCCTTCCTCGTCGCGGTGCGCTCGGGCTGGCAGTGGCGCCAGTCGTGGGTGCTGCCCGCCGTCCTGGCCGCGGCCGGGCTCGCGCTCGCCTGGTCGCAGCTCGACGCCGCCCAGCGCGGCACCGCCGCGGGCGAACGACGACGCTGGACCACGTGGGCCCGCCCCGTCGGCGGCCTCGTCCTCGTCGTGGCCGGAGCGCTGCTGCTCGTCGGTCAGGACACCCCGGCGTGGGCGGTCGCCCAGGCGGCGTCCGCGGCGCTCGCGGTGCTGGCCGGGTTCGCGCTCGTGCTCGCCCCGTGGTGGCTGCGCCTGGTGCGCGAGCTCGGCGACGAGCGCGCTGCGCGCGCCCGGGAGGCCGAGCGCGCCGACATCGCGGCGCACCTGCACGACTCGGTGCTCCAGACGCTCGCCCTGATCCGATCCAAGGCCGACGACGCCGACGCCGTCGCGCGCATGGCCCGCGCCCAGGAGCGTGAGCTGCGCGAGTGGCTGTACTCCGAGCGCCGCGAGGCCGGGACGTCGCTCGCCGCGGAGCTGCGCGCGCTCGTCGCGCAGGTGGAGGACGGCCGGGTCGGCAAGCCCGCCGCGGACGACGCACCCGCGGTCGCGATCGACGTCGTCGTCGTCGGCGACTGCCCGCCGACGGAGGCGACCACTGCCCTCCTGCAGGCCACGCGCGAGGCGCTCGTCAACGCCGTCGCGCACGGGCGCCCGCCCGTGACCGTGTACCTCGAGGTGACCGACCAGGCGGCCGAGGTGTTCGTGCGCGACCGGGGAGAAGGGTTCGCCATGGACGACGTCGCGCCCGACCGGTTCGGGGTGCGCGAGTCGATCCTCGGCCGCGTGCGACGTCGCGGCGGGACCGCCGAGGTCACGAGCCGGGCAGGCTGGGGGACCGAGGTCAGGCTCCGCATGCCGCGCGACGGCTCCGTGTCGGCCGACAGCCCCGTGCGACTCGGGGTGGTCACCGCGGAGGCTGGCGAGCCCGCCGGGCGCGACGATGATGGAGTGGCCCCGAGACACGTGACCACCGCCCGTACCGACGATCAAGGAGATCGCCCGTGACCACCCCCTCCACCGAGGTCACCCTGCCCGTGCCCGTCGTGCTCGTCGACGACCACGACATGTTCCGGGCTGGGGTCCGCGCCTCGCTCGACGAGCGCGTCACCGTCGTGGGGGAGGCCGCGAACGTCGACGAGGCGGTCGCCGTCGTGCACGAGCTGCGCCCGCCCGTCGTGCTGCTCGACGTGCACCTGCCCGGCGGCACGGGCGGCGGCGGTGCCGAGGTCGTCCGGCTGTGCGCCGACCTGCTCGGCGGGACGCGCTTCCTCGCGCTGTCGGTGTCCGACGCCGCGGAGGACGTCGTGGCGGTCATCCGGGCGGGTGCGCGCGGGTACGTCACCAAGAACATCTCGGCGCGCGAGCTGTCGGGCGCCGTCGTGCAGGTCGCGGGTGGCGACGCGGTGTTCTCGCCGCGCCTGGCCGGGTTCGTGCTCGACGCGTTCGGCACGGCCGCCGGCGAGGTCTCGGTGGCCGACGACGAGCTCGACCGCCTCTCGCGCCGCGAGCAGGAGGTCATGCGGCTCATCGCGCGCGGGTACTCGTACCGCGAGGTCGCTTCGGAGCTGTTCATCAGCATCAAGACGGTCGAGACGCACGTGTCCGCGGTGCTGCGCAAGCTCCAGCTCTCGTCGCGCTACGAGCTGACGCGCTGGGCGGCGGCGCGCCACATCCTCTGAACTGCTGGTTGAGCGCCGTCGAAACTTCGCACTGCCGGTTGAGCCCCGTCGAAACTCCGCACTGCTGGTTGAGCCCCGTCGAAACCCCGCACTGCTGGTTGAGCGCCGTCGAAACCACGTGGTGCGCGTGCACGGCGGTTTCGACGGGGCTCAACCGGCGGGGGTTTCGACGGGGCTCAACCG
>CBINDH010000338.1:0-3178 GCA_966249365.1 uncultured Xylanimonas sp.
GGGCCAGACCCGCCCCGGCGAGCCCGAGCACCGCCCACCACGGCGCGCCGCCGACCGCGATGCCGCCCGTGTCCGCCGCCGGCCCGTCCACCGCGGGCGGCGTGGGGGCCGCCGTCGGCGGCGTGGGGGCCGGCGTCGGCGCCGGGGCGTCCGCCTCGATCGAGAGCTGGAGCCGGAACGCGGCCTCGCGCTCGCCGCGCATCGCGCTGTTGCCGATGTTGGAGAGCGCACCGTCGTTCCGGAGGTCGAACACGACGTCGAAGTCGAGCGTGACCGCCTCGCCCTCCGCCAGGGCGATGCCCGACGCGACCACCATGCCGCCGGCGTCCGCGACATCGGCGAGAGGCGCCCCGTTGACGGTGACGTAGTCGAAGCGGTCGTCGTCGCCGATCTCGTCGCCCGTCACGCTCGCGTCGATCAGCCTCGCCGTCAGCGTGCCCGACGACGGCGTGGCGTTCTCGACCGTGACCGCGGTCGCGACGACGTCACCCGGCACGAGGACCCGGTGCGCACCGGTGCCGCCGTCGTGACCGAAGAGGTTGAACGGGATCTCGGTGACGGCCCCCGGGCTGGTGCGCACCACGCGGACGACGCGCGTCGCGTCGTCGGCGTCGCTCTGCGCACCATGCGCCCCGGCGGCGGTCGCCACGAGCGCAGGCGTGGCCGCGAGGGCGCCGAGGGTCAGCGCAGCGATGGCCGTCAGACGGCGTCGGGCGTTCATGGTGTCTCCTTGCCGGAACGACGGCGGTCGTCCTTGTCGGGCTTGGCGAGAGTGACGACGGCGTAGGCGACCAGCGCCAGGCCGACGCCCGCACCGACCCACAGCGGGTTGGCGTGCAGCGTGACGCGCCCGACGAAGGGCACGCGGTACCAGACGCGACCCTGGATCTGCTCGGGCACGAGCGGGTCGTCCGGGGCGCCGTTGGCGTCGCCCTGCGTGATCACGGTGTCGACCGCTCCGGCGGCGTCGTGCCGGAGCTCGATGATGCGGTGGGTCACGAGCGTCGGGTCGCCCGAGACGGGCTGGAAGGTGACGACGTCACCCACGGCGAGCTCGTCAGTCGGCGTCGGCCGGACGACGATGACGTCACCGGGCCGGTACGTCGGTGTCATGGAACCCGTCAGGACCGTGAGCGGGACGCTCCCCGTGACGCGTGGGACGATCGCGACGGCGGCCGCGAGCGCCACGGTGACGACCAGCAGGAGCGTGAGAGCCGCGTGCGCGAGCACGTTGCCGACGCCCTTGCGCCCGGACCGCTCCGCCCGGGCGTGAGCCCAGGCGGACGGCGACTTGGTGAGAGCGGCGGTCATGTCACTCACCCTCAATGGGCTCGGCCGGAGGCTCGACGAGCGTGAGCGTCCCGGTTGCGGCGTCGAGCTCGAAGAGCTCGCCGGTCGCCGGGTTCAGCCACAGGCCCGTCGCCTCGTCGAGGGTCAGACCCTCGGTCGGGTCGACCGGCTCGGGAGTCGGGTCGGGCTCGGGCGCCGGGGCGGGCTCCGGCGCGGGCTCCGGCTCGCGCGCGGGGTCCGACTCCGGGGCGGGGGCCGGGTCGGGCTCCGGTGCCGGGTCTGCGGCCACAGGCGCCTCCTCCCGCGCCTCGCCGGGCTCTCCAGGCGCCGTCTCGACGACCTGGTCGTCGCTGTCGGCACCCTGCCCGTCCGTCTCGTCCTCGGGCTCCGGGCCGACGGGCTCGTCGACCTCGGTCGCGGGGTCCTCGTCCACCGGCTGCTCCGCGTCGCCCCCCACGGGCAGTTCCGGGCTGACGTCTGCCGGGGGTACCGGGTCCACGTCGACGGGCGGCACGCCTGGCTCCACAGCCGCAGGAGCCTCGGGGTCCGCCCCAGCACCGGTCGGCTCACGGCCAGGCGCGCCGACGAGGTCGCCCTCGCCGATCATCGCGCCGAGGTATCCCGCAGGCACCGACTGCACCCGCAGGTTCGGGGTCACGGCGCCCGGCGCAGGGGTGCCGTTGACCTCGGGGTGACGGAGCAGAGGCACGGAGCCTACGGGCTGCCCGACGTTGCCGTTGACGGCGCGCAACGCTGTCGTGGGCAGTGCGCCACCTCCGGTGGGACGCGCGATGCCGTCGACATGGCGCTGCGTCGTGTAGGGCAGGCTCGGAAAGTCGATGGTGTCCCCCTGGCCCGGCGAGCTGGAGCTGTCGCGGACGACGCCGAAGTCCAGGCGGACGGGCTCCCCGGGGGCGAGCACCAAGCTGTTGGTGAACCCCACGGGGACAGCACCGGCAGAGCCCGCGACCGCCACCCGCACCGTGGTCGGCGCACTGGGGTGGAACAGGTCTCCGAGGCGAAGACCCCAGGCCATGTCGACGAGGCCCATGTCACCCGTGGCACGCTCAGGCACCCACGCCGACAGTCCGGCACGGTCGGGCTGCAGGATCTGGTTGTTGACCATGAGCGTCCCCGCAGCGCCCGTCCACCAGCCCGCGGCCGCCTGCGGGAACGCGGACCGGCTGGGCAGCGTGAACTCGATGACCATGTACTCGTTCGCGGCGAGCGTCGTCGTCATCGTCGCGCCGGCGACGCGGGAGAAGTAGTTGCCGCCCGCGTTGTGCGCGTTGGGCACGATGTTGTTGCCGGTGAAGTTCTCTGTCTCCTCGTCGGGCACAAAGACGTCCTCGACACCGACGGTGCCGAGCTCGAGCCGCAGCGAGTCGTGCCAGAGCGCGGTCGTGAGGCCGACGTTCGGAGCGATGGCACCGGTCGCCATGACCGCTGCGGCACCCGCCGCGGCTACCGTGAGGAGCCGGCGGCGAGACGCGCGCACTCTGGCGTGACGCGGTGCAGGTCGGGTGGTCATGATGTGGCCTCCGGGGCGCGGTGAGCCGTGTGGGGCGTCTGGACGAGGGTCACGTCGACGGAACCGAGGCCGATATCGACCGGGTCGGCGCCGACACCTGTCGCGGGGAACAGGATGTCGATCTGGACGGGAATAGCGGTCCCGCTCTGCTCGCGGGTCGGGGCGGCCGCCTCGGTGAGCCCGGGACGGTTGCTCTGCACGACGACACCGTCCAGCGTGAGCACCACCTCGGCGTTGTCGAGCCAGTCGTTGCCACCGAACGCGTGCGCCGCATCCAGGCGGGCCTCGATGGTCCGGCCCTCCAAGGTGGCGTCGATCGTCGTGGTGCCCGTCAGCCTGTCGCCAGGGTTCACGACC
>CBINDH010000339.1:0-3177 GCA_966249365.1 uncultured Xylanimonas sp.
CAGCGACCACAGCGCGTCGACGAACTCGTCGGCGTTGACCGCGTGCGCCAACCATTCCCTGGTGTCCTGGTCGGCGGTGCGGAACTCACGTTCGAGCGCAGGATGTTCCCAGTTCGGCCAGGTCACGATGGGTGCCGCGCGCAGTTCCTGCGCGTTGAACTCAGGCACGCCCTCGGGCGCGGCGTGCTCGACGCACTCGTCCCGCGACTCGGAGACGTGAATAAGCCGTGCACCGGCGAGGCTCTCCTTGTCCCAGGTTCCGACGATGCCGTGGAAGTCGTCGTACGAGCCGTCGAAGTAGAACGCGAGCAGCCTCCCGTCGGTGGGCAGAGACAGGCCCACCGGAACGCTGCAGCGGGCGATCGCGGCGAGGTCGACCTCCGCGACGAAGGAGAGGGGGCCATGCCCATCCCACACCGGCCAAGCGAAGCCGGCCGGCACGTGCGGACGCCCGCCGAGCCGAGCGACGACGGGGCCGTCGGGGGCAGCTGAGAGGCGGATCGCTGGTCTCAGGAGCGTCAGCCATCGAGCGGCGTCATTCGGGGACAGGTGCGTCGCCACAATGCGACGGACGGCGTCGCGCCAGCCGTCCGTGTCGTCGTACGGACCCCACGGTGACGTCGTTCCCAGCTGCCTGTCTTTCATACGCCGGATCCTTCCGCACGGCACCGACGCACGACACCAGCGTCGTCTGCGCCGCCTAGACTCGGGGCGTGCCGGGGCTCATCAAACGCGAGGACGTGGAAGCGGTTCGCGAGCGCGCCCGCATCGAGGAGATCGTCTCGGCGCACGTCACGCTCAAGCCCGCGGGCGTCGGCTCGCTCAAGGGGCTGTGCCCGTTCCACGACGAGCGGTCGCCGTCGTTCCACGTGCGGCCCGGGGTCGGGCGCTACCACTGCTTCGGCTGCGGCGAGTCGGGCGACGTCATCGCGTTCGTGCAGAAGACCGACGGGCTCGGCTTCGCGGAGGCCGTCGAGTACCTGGCCGACCGCGTCGGCATCCAGCTCCGGTACGAGGACTCGCGCGGCGGCGAGTCGGGACCTGCCCGGCGCGAGGAGCCCGGGCGTCGGCAGCGGCTGGTCGAGGCGAACCGCGTGGCCGCCGAGTTCTACCAGGCGCAGCTCTTCGGCCCCGACGCTGCCGCCGGCCGCAGGTTCCTCGCCGAGCGCAGCTTCGACCGGTCCGACGCCGAGCGCTTCGCCGTCGGGTACGCGCCCACCGGTTGGGACGCGCTGACCCGCCACCTGAGCGGCAAGGGCTACACGCAGGCGGAGCTGGTCGCCGCGGGCCTCGTGTCGCAGGGCCAGCGCGGGGTCTACGACCGGTTCCGCGGTCGCCTCGTCTGGCCGATCCGCGACACGACCGGCGCCGTCGTCGGCTTCGGTGCCCGCCGTCTGTACGACGAGGACCAGGGGCCGAAGTTCCTCAACACGCCCGAGACGACGCTCTACAAGAAGTCGCAGGTGCTCTACGGCATCGACCTGGCGAAGAAGGCGATCGCGCGCGACAAGCGGGTCGTCGTCGTCGAGGGGTACGCCGACGTCATGGCCGCGCACCTCAGCGGCGTCGAGACGGCGGTGGCCACGTGCGGCACCGCGTTCGGACCGGACCACGCGAAGATCGTGCGGCGCCTCATGGGCGACTTCGCGTCCGGCGGCGGCCTCCAGCTCGCGAGCGGGCAGTCTCTCGGTGGCGAGGTCATCTTCACGTTCGACGGCGACGCCGCCGGCCAGAAGGCTGCGGTGCGCGCGTTCGGCGAGGACCAGCGCTTCCACGCGCAGACGTTCGTGGCTGTCGCGGCCGACGGCATGGACCCGTGCGACCTGCGCATCGCGAAGGGACCGCAGGCCGTCAAGGCGCTCGTCGACTCGCGGGTGCCGCTGTTCGAGTTCGTGATCCGCAAGGTGGTCGACGGGTACGACCTCGACACCGTCGAGGGCCGCATCGGTGCGCTGCGCGAGGCGGCGCCGCTCGTGGCGGGCATCCGCGACCGGGCCATGCAGCTCGGGTACACGCGGTCGCTGGCCCGCTGGACGGGCATGGACACCGAGGAGGTGCGCCGCGAGGTGGCGCGCGCCGCGGAGCGCCCTCGATCCGCGCCGGGGGACCGGCGTCCTGTCGCTGAACCGATCGAGACGGTGCCGCTGCCCGTCCCCGCGATGCCGCGGCCCGACCCGCGAGACCCCGTCGCGCGTACCGAGCGCATGGCGCTCGTCGCCGTCCTGCAGTACCCGCAGCACGTGCCGCCCGCGTTCGACGACCTGGGGGAGGACGCGTTCAGCGTTCCCGCGTGGCGGGCCGTCCACGCGGCGATCCGCGCCGCGGGCGGCGTCGGAGTCGGCAGGACGCTTGGCGGCGCCGGCTGGGTGAGCGCGGTGCACGAGCAGGCGGGCGACGCCGTGAGCGGCATGATCGACGAGCTCGCGGTCGCGCCGCTGCCCGAGGACCGCGAGGACGTCCTCGGCCGGTTCGTGGCCGACGTCGTGCGCGCGGTGCAGGACCTCGGGCTCACGCGCCGCATCGCGGACGCGAAGTCCCGCCTGCTGCGGCTCGACCCGGGCGCCGACCCCGAGGGTTACCGGGACGCGTTCACGACGCTGCTGAACCTCGAGGCCGAGCGCAGGACGCTGCGCGAGTCCGCGTAGCACCCTGGTCCCATGACCAAGTACCGGCTCCTGTACCGCGTGGGGTTCCGCCCGTGGGAGGGATACCGGGACGCGGCGCGCACCAGCGTGGACGCCCTCCTCGACCGCGAGGAGGCCGGACGGACGCCACCCTGGGGGCGGGCGCTCGACCTGGGCTGCGGCCGGGGCCAGTACACGCCCGAGCTCGTCCGCCGCGGCTGGGACGCCGCCGGGGTCGACGTCGTCGAGCAGGCGGTCAAGGAGGCGCGAGCCGCGTCCCCGGACGTCTCCTACGTCGTCGGCGACGTCACCGCCCTCGACGCCGAGGCGCTCGGGTCCTTCGACTTCTTCCTCGACGTCGGCTGCTTCCAGGGGCTCGACGCCGCCCAGCGCGCTGCCATGGGCCGGTCCGTGACCGCGCTCGCGAACCCAGGCGCGACATTGCTCTCGCTCTGTTTCGGGCCGCGGCTGCGCCTGCTGGTCGAGGGTGCCTCGCGCACCGACGTCGAGGGCGCCTACCCGGGCTGGGACCTCGTCGCCGACGAGCCCGCGG
>CBINDH010000340.1:0-3172 GCA_966249365.1 uncultured Xylanimonas sp.
CAGGACGAGGCGCTGCGCAACGCGGAGGCGATCGTCGCGGCGTCGAGCGCCATCGCCTCGCAGGTCCTTCCGGCCGGGCCCGAGGCCACCAAGATGTGGCAGATCCGGGCCGACGGCGCGGGCCTCGCGGGTCGCACGCCCGCGGGGGAGCAGGCCTGGCCGGGCTGGGAGGACTCCGCCGTCCCGCCCCAGAAGCTCGGCGCGTACCTGCGCGACCTCGACAAGCTCATGGCGCGGTACGGCGTCGACGGCCTGCCGTACGGCCACTTCGGGGACGGCTGCGTGCACCTGCGCATCGACATCCCGCTCGACGCGTCGGGCTCGGTGCTGCGCACGTTCATGACCGAGGCGGCCGAGCTCGTGGCGCGCTACGGCGGCTCGTTGTCGGGCGAGCACGGTGACGGCCGCGCCCGCTCCGAGCTGCTGCCGCTCATGTACAGCCGTGAGGCGATCGCGCTGCTCGAGAAGTTCAAGGCCCTGTTCGACCCCGACGACGTGCTCAACCCGGGCGTCGTCGTGCGGCCCGCGGCGGTCGACGTGAACCTGCGCCGCCCGGCGGCCCGGCCCGTGCTGAGCAAGCGGCCCGTCGACATCCGTGACGGCGGATCGCGGTCCGGGGGCGGCCTGCGCGGCATCGCGAAGAAGACCGGTCACGCGGGGTTCTCGTTCGCGCACGACCACCACGACCTCACGCAGGCGGTGCACCGCTGCGTCGGCGTGGGCAAGTGCCGCGCGGACAACCACGCGTCGGGCGGGTTCATGTGCCCGAGCTACCAGGCCACGAAGGACGAGAAGGACGTCACGCGCGGCCGCGCCCGGGTGCTGCAGGACGCCGTCAACGGCACCCTGATCGGGGGGCTCAACGCCCCGGAGGTGCGCGAGTCGCTCGACCTGTGCCTGTCCTGCAAGGCGTGCAGCGCGGACTGCCCCGCGGGCGTCGACATGGCCCAGTACAAGTCCGAGGTGCTGTACCGCACCTACAAGGGCCGTCTGCGCCCGGTGGACCACTACGTGCTCGGCTGGCTGCCGCGCTGGACGCGGCTGGTCGGGGGGCCCCTCGCCCGCCCGGTCAACGCACTGCTCGGCGTGCGCTGGATCTCCAAGGCGGTGCTCTGGCTCGGCGGCATGGACACGCGCCGCGAGATGATGCAGTTCGCGGAGGTGCCGTTCCGCACGTGGTGGAAGCGCGGCGGGGCGACGCACGGCGTGCCGGGCCTCGCGCACGGCACGACGCCGGGTCACCCGGTCGCCCCGGCGGGCCGGCCCAAGGTGGTCCTGTGGACCGACTCGTTCAGCGACGCGCTGGCGCCGTCGGTGCCGCAGGCCGCGGTCAGGGTGCTCACCGCCGCCGGCTACGACGTCGTCGTCCCCGACCAGGAGGCGTGCTGCGGCCTGACGTGGATCACCACGGGCCAGCTCGACGGCGCCCGGCGCCGGCTCGACAACTTGCTCAAGGTGCTCGGTCCGTTCGCCGTCAACGGCGTCCCGATCATGGGTCTCGAGCCGTCGTGCACCGCGGTGCTGCGCTCCGACCTGCTCGACCTGTTCCCGGACGACCCGCGCGCGGTGGCGGTCGCGGCGGCGACGCGCACGCTCTCCGAGCTGCTCACCGATCCCGAGACCGCGCCGAAGGACTGGCAGGTGCCCGACCTGTCCGACTTCACGGCCGTCGTGCAGCCGCACTGCCACCAGCACTCGGTCATGGGTTTCCAGGCGGACGAGAAGCTGCTGCGCGACGCCGGTGCGCAGATCGAGGTGCTGGCCGGGTGCTGCGGTCTCGCGGGCAACTTCGGCATGCAGAAGGGTCACTACGACGTGTCGGTCGCCGTCGCGGAGAACGCGCTGCTGCCGGCGCTGCGGTCGGCCGAGGAGGGCACCGAGTACCTGGCCGACGGCTTCTCGTGCCGCACCCAGGCGGTCCAGCTCGCGGGCGTCGAGGGCAAGGCGCTCGTCGAAGTCCTCGCCGAGCGGATCTGACTGGTGACGTCAAGGTGGTGCCCGGGTGAATTTCGGGCAACCCTCAGTCGCCACGTAGTCTGCCGAGCGTGACTCTCCAGCTGCTGCCGTTCCCGGCAGCCGACTACGCCGCCTGGCGCAAGGCCCAGGTGGAGCGTCGTCGCCGCTGGCAGTTCGGCCCGCTGTGGTCCGACTGCTCCGCCGCGGCGGAGCGGGCCCGCACCGCCGTCGAGGACCTCGCGCCCGAGGACGGCCTGTCCGGCACGTACCTGCACCGCGTGCTCGACGACTCCGGCGACGCCGGGTGGCTGTGGATCTCCCGCCAGGACGGCGACCTGCTGGTGCTCGACGCCGAGATCGAGTCACCGGCGGAGCACCAGGGGGACCTGCTCGCCCTGCTCGAGAACCGGGCGCGCGCCTGGGACGCGCGCCAGCTCGTGCTCGATCGCATGACGGCCGCCCCGACGACGGCCGCGATCGCCGACGCCGGCGGGTTCTCGGTGCTGAGCCAGACCATGGTGCTCGACCTCGCGCCGGAGGCTCCCACCGGGGCGGACCTCGTCGAGCTGCGCCCCATGACGCCGCACTCCTTCGACGCGTACCTCGCCGCCGCGATCGACGAGTACGCGGGCGAGATCCGGCACGCCGACGGCGGGACCTGGTCGGCCGCCCTCGACCGTTCGCGCGCCGACTACGACGAGCTGCTGCCCGACGGGCTCACGACGCGTCGTCAGGTGCTGTTCGACGTCGTCGAGAGGGCCACGGGGGACACCGTCGGCGCGCTGTGGCTCGAGCTGCGGCCGCCGTCGGCCGCGTTCGTGTACGACGTGCACCTCACGTCGTCGGCACGGGGGCGCGGCCTCGGCCGGGCGGCGATGCTCGCGGGCGCCCACTGGTGCCGCGCCCGGGCGCTGCACGTGCTCGGCCTGAGCGTGTTCGGGCGCAACGCCGTGGCGCGCGGGCTCTACGAGTCGCTGGGCTACACGGTGGTCACCGAGGCGCTGCGCCGCCCCGTGGAGCCCGCACCGCCGGTCGCCGGGCCGCGCTGACCGCAGCGGGTCGCGGCGTCGGGCACGATGACGGCATTGAGTTCCAGGACGTCGTGCGCCGCCGACGCATGGTGCGGTCGTTCACCGACGAGCCCCTGACGCCCGAGCAGGTCGACCGGCTGCTCGCGAACGCGGTGCGCGGCCCGTCCGCCGGGTTCACGCAGGGG
>CBINDH010000341.1:0-3149 GCA_966249365.1 uncultured Xylanimonas sp.
CGGCACGGCGTTCCGACCCCGACCCCCGGGACGCAGGTCCCGGACCTGTGTCCTGACTTCAAGCCGGGAAGCGTCCGACGCCAGGATTCTTCGTGGTCTGCCCTCGTTGTCGGTAGGTTGCGGGGGTCCCTACCCACATGTGGAGGTCCCATGCGCATCGGCGTACCCCGGGAGTCCCGGGCAGGTCAGCGGCTGGTCGCCGCGACCCCCGCCACCGTCGCGAAGCTCAGGAAGCTGGGGTACGACGTCGTCGTCGAGCACGACGCCGGCGCCGGCGCCAACTTCTCCGACGTCGCCTACGTCGAGGCGGGTGCCACCGCCGGAAGTGCCGAGGAGGTCTGGGGGAGCGACGTCGTCGTCGCCGTCGACGCTCCCGACGACGCCTCGCTCGCCCTGATGCGACCCGGCGCGGTACTCATCGCCCAGCTCTTCCCCGGCGCGAACCCTGAGGCCGTCAGCGCCTACGTCGACCGGCAGATCACCGCGATGGCCCTCGACGCCGTGCCGCGCATCTCGCGCGCGCAGTCGCTCGACACGCTCTCGACCATGTCGAACGTGTCCGGCTACCGCGCCGTGATCGAGGCGGCGGCCGAGTTCCAGGGCATGTTCACCGGCCAGGTGACCGCAGCGGGCAAGACGCCCCCGGCGAAGGTCTTCGTCATCGGCGGCGGCGTCGCCGGCCTGGCCGCGATCGGCACGGCCGTCGCGCTGGGCGCCGACGTCCGCGCGTTCGACGTCCGCCCCGAGGCGGGCGAGCAGATCGAGTCGATGGGCGCCACGTTCGTCCAGGCGGAGGCGGCCCAGCAGGAGGTCAGCACCGACGGGTACGCCCGCGAGCTGACCGCCGACCAGGAAGCCGCGACGATGCGGATGTACGCGGCCGAGACCGCGAAGGCCGACATCGTCATCACCACCGCGCTCGTGCGCGGCAAGGCGCCGCGCACCATCACGAACGAGATGATCGCCGCGATGAAGCCCGGGTCGGTCATCGTCGACCTCGCGGCGTCGGGCGGCGGCAACGCCGAGGCGACGGTCCCCGGCGAGCGGGTCGTCACCGACAACGGCGTCGTCGTCCTCGGGTACACCGACCTGCCCGGCCGGATGCCCGCCCAGACGTCGCAGCTCTACGGCACCAACATCGTCAACCTGCTCACGCTGCTGACCCCCGGCAAGGACGGCGCGCTCGTCCTCGACCTCGAGGACCCCGTGCAGCGCGGCATGACCGTCGCGCGGTCCGGCGTGATCATGTGGCCGCCGCCGCCCGTGAGCGTGTCGGCCGCGCCGGCCCCGGCGTCGTCCGAGACGCCCGCCGGGCCGACGCCCGCGCAGCAGGCCGAGGCGCTCGCCGCGAAGGCCGCCGACGCCGCCGCGAAGGCGAAGCTGCGCAACCAGCGCCTGACCTTCGGTGGGGCGCTCGCCGCGGTGCTCGTGATCCTCGGCCTGACCTACGGACCCGACTCGTTCCTCGGGCACTTCACCGTGTTCGCGCTCGCCGTCGTCATCGGCTTCTACGTCATCTCCAACGTGAGCCACTCGCTGCACACGCCGCTCATGGCCCAGACCAACGCCATCTCCGGCATCATCCTGGTCGGCGCGATGCTGCAGCTCGGCAGCGAGAACGTGGCGGTCCAGATCATCGCGTTCGTCGCGGCGGCCGTGGCCAGCATCAACATCTTCGGTGGCTTCCTGGTCTCACGCCGGATGATCGCCATGTTCCGGAAGGACGTGTGACGTGCAGCTGTCCGCACTCGCCCAGGCCGTCTACGTCGTCGCGGCCATCCTCTTCATCCTGTCCCTCGCGGGCCTCGCCAAGCAGACCTCCGCGCGCCGCGGCGTGACGCTCGGCATGGTCGGCATGGGCCTCGCCCTCGCGGCCACCGTCATGCTCGCGGCCGACCAGTCGGAACGCCCTGTCGGCATGACGCTGGGGCTCATCGCCGCCGTGCTGCTCATCGGTGCGACCGTCGGCGCGTGGCGGGCGCGCAGCGTCGAGATGACGCAGATGCCCGAGCTCATCGCGATCCTGCACTCGTTCGTGGGCCTCGCGGCCGTCGCAGTCGGCTACAACTCGTACCTCACCGAGCGTTCGCACGTCGGGGCCGGCGGCTCCGTGCACCTGGTCGAGGTGTTCCTCGGCGTGCTCATCGGTGCCGTGACGTTCACCGGGTCGATCGTCGCGTACCTCAAGCTCTCGGCGAAGATGCGCTCGGCCCCGATGACCCTCCCGGGCCGCAACTGGCTCAACCTCGGGGCGCTCGTCGTGTCCGCGGGGCTCATGGTGTGGTTCGTCGTCGCGCCGTCCCAGGGCCTGGTGTCGCTGGGGATCATGACGGTCATCGCCCTCCTGCTCGGCTTCCACCTGGTCGCCGCGATCGGCGGCGGCGACATGCCCGTCGTCGTGTCGATGCTCAACTCGTACTCCGGGTGGGCGGCGGCCGCGGCCGGCTTCATGCTCGGCAACGACCTGCTGATCGTCACCGGCGCCCTCGTGGGCTCCTCCGGTGCGATCCTCAGCTACATCATGTGCAAGGCCATGAACCGGTCCTTCATCTCCGTGATCCTGGGCGGGTTCGGTGCCGAGGGCGGCCAGGTCGTCAGCGGCCCCGCGGCCGAGCAGGGCGAGCACCGCGAGATCCTGGCCGACGGTGTGGCCGACCTGCTGCGCGCCGCCAAGACCGTGGTCATCACGCCCGGCTACGGCATGGCCGTCGCGAAGGCGCAGTACCCCGTCGCGGAGCTGGTCCACCGGCTGCGTGCGCAGGGCGTCGAGGTCCGCTTCGGCGTGCACCCGGTCGCCGGGCGCCTCCCCGGGCACATGAACGTGCTCCTCGCCGAGGCGAAGGTGCCGTACGACATCGTGCTCGAGATGGACGAGATCAACGACGACTTCGGTGAGACCGACGTCGTGCTCGTCATCGGCGCGAACGACACGGTCAACCCGGCCGCGCTCGAGGACCCGAACAGCCCGATCGCCGGCATGCCGGTGCTCGAGGTGTGGAACGCCCACCAGGTCATCGTCTTCAAGCGGTCGATGGCGACGGGCTACGCGGGCGTGCAGAACCCGCTGTTCTTCCGCGAGAACACGCACATGCTGTTCGGTGACGCGAAGGACCAGGTCGAGAAGATCGTCCAGGCGCTGTAGCGGTGCT
>CBINDH010000342.1:0-3067 GCA_966249365.1 uncultured Xylanimonas sp.
CATGGGAAACCTCGTCGTGCACTTCGAGATCTACGGCACCGACCCCCAGCGGCTCGTCGACTTCTACTCGGACCTCTTCGGCTGGCAGATCACCCGGTACGGCTCCGAGGAGTACTGGTCCGTCGACACCGGTGAGGGCTCGGCGCGCAACGCGCCGGCCGCGCCCGGGCAGGGCATCAACGGCGGCATCACCACGCGACAGGGCCCCGCGCCGCAGCCGGGCGGCCCGGTGACGGGAGCCAACATCGTCGTCGCGGTGGACGACGTCGACGCGGTCCACGCCAGGGGCATCGAGCTCGGCGCCACGGACGCGATGGCGCCGGCGGACATGCCGGGCGTCGGGCGGCTGGCCTACCTGCGCGACCCGGACAACAACCTCTTCGGGTTCCTGTCGCCGACGCTGTCGGACGGCTCGACGGCGATGGGCTGACCGCTCACCCGCCCGCCGCGCGCACCGCCGCGCCGAGCAGGACGACCGCCTCGTCCACGCGCGCGTCGGGGATGTCGCCGTACCCGAGCACGAGCGTCGACGACGGGCCGGGCGTCGCCTGGTACCTCCGCAGGTCGACGACGGCGACGCCCCGCGAGGCGGCCGCGCGCACGACGTCGGCGGCGTCGGGCGGGTGCGGCCCTGCCATCTCGACGAGCAGGTGCATGCCCGCGGCGATCCCCCGGACCCGGGCACCGGGGAGCTCGCGGGCAACCGCGGCGACGACGGCGTCGCGCCGCCGGCGGTACCGGGTCCGCTGCGCGCGCAGGTGCCGGTCGAACGCGCCGGACTCGACGAGCCGGGCGAACGTGAGCTGGTCGACGACCGACGGTTCGGACGCGCCCGGCGCGACGGCCGCGAAGACCTCGCGCCACGCGTGCGGCACGACCGCCCACCCCAGCCCGAACGCGGGGCTGACGGACTTGCTGAGCGAACCGAGCAGCAGCACCCGGTCGGGCGCCTCGCCCTGGAGCGCCGCGACGGGGCGGCGGTCGTAGCGGAACTCGGCGTCGTAGTCGTCCTCGACGATCAGCCCGTCGGTCGCGCGCGCCCAGGCGAGCAGGCGCTGCCGCCGGTCGGGGGCGAGCGCCTCGCCCGTCGGGAACTGGTGCGCGGGCGTGAGCAGGGCGGCGCGCGCGCCGGTGCGCCGGGCGGCGGCCTCGAGGGCGCCGACGTCGACGCCACCGGGTCCGACCGTGACGGGGACGGGTTCGAGCCCGGCCCGGCGGGCGACGTCCCGCAGCACGGGCCAGCTCGGGTCCTCGACCAGCAGGTGCGTGTGCCCGGCGGCCGCGAGCGCCGCCGCGGCCAGCCCCATCCCGTGCGTCGCCCCGTGCGTCATGACGACGTCGGCGGCGTCGGTGTCGGCCAGGCGGGACCGGCGCAGGTGCGCGCCGACGACGGCGCGGGCGCGGGGGTGGCCGGCGGCGTGGCGGACGTAGAGGTCGTCGTGCGACGCGCGGGCGAGCGCCTCCCGGGCGGCGCGCAGCCACGCGTCCCAGGGGGCGTGCCGCAGGTCGGGGAAGCCGGGAGCGAGGTTGAAGCGTGGGCGGGAGGCGGCAGGCGTGTCGGCACCGGCCCACCCGCCAGCCGCCCCACCGACGGCGGGACCGCTCCGCGCCCCCGCACCGACGCGCGTGGCGGACCCGGCGCGCGCCTCGAGCATGCCTTCGGCGACGAGCTGCCCGTACACCTCGGTGACCACCCAGCGCGAGACGCCCAGGGTCTCGGCGAGGCGCCGGCTCGCGGGCAGCGCGGCTCCCGGGGGGATGCGACCGGACCGGACGGCGTCGCGCAGCGCCCGTTCGAGCCGCACGACGAGCGGTTCTGGCCCGGACCCGAGGTCGAGCAGCGTCTCCCACGCCAGCGAAGTGGTCTGGTCATCACCCACGGGATTGGATCGTATGCCCGGACCAGTCGCTGGGTAGCGTCGACGACGACCCCACACGGACGACCCGACAGGAGACGTCATGAAGTACCGCACCATCGGCGACGGCGACCAGAGCATCCGGGTCTCGGCCCTGTGCCTCGGCACCATGCTCTACGGCTGGCGCACCGACGAGGAGACGGCGTTCGCGATCCTCGACCGCTACGTCGAGCGCGGGGGCACCTGGCTCGACACGGCCAACAACTACGGCGACTGGGACTGGCCGGAGGGCGGCTGGACGGGCGCGGGCCGGGTCAGCGAGCCCGTCCTCGGCCGCTGGCTCGCCAGCCGCGGTACGCGTGAGCGGGTGACCATCGCGACCAAGCTGGGCGCGGCCCGCCGCGACCCGACCCGGCGGCTCGACTCCACCAACTTCGAGGGCCTGTCCGCCGAGGTGGTGGCCCGCCAGGCGCGCGAGAGCCTCCAGGCGCTCGGCGTCGACCGGATCGACCTGCTCTACGGGCACGTCGACGATCTCGACACGCCGCTCGCCGAGACGGTGGGAGCGTTCGGCAAGCTGCAGGCGGAGGGGCTCGTCGGGCTGACGGGCATCTCGAACGTCACGCTGTGGCGGGTGCTCGAGGCGCGCGAGGAGGCGGCCCGCCAGGGCGTCGCCCCCTACGCCGCCGTGCAGCAGGCGTTCACGTACGCGTACCCGACGCCCGACCCGGGCCGCACCAACGTGGCCTCGCCCGAGCTGCTGTCGTACGCCCGCTCGACGGGCGTGCCCGGCCGGCCGTCGCTCACCGTCGTGGCGTACTCGCCGCTGCTGCAGGGCGCGTACACCCGCGCCGACAAGCCGCTCTGGGGCGGCTACGACCACCCGACGACGCGGGCGCGCATCGCCGCGCTGCACGACGTCGGGCGGGAGATCGGCGCGACGCCCAACCAGGTCGCGATCGCGTGGATCCTCGCGCAGGACGTCGTCCCCCTGGTGGGCGCGAGCACCGTCGCCCAGCTCGACGAGGCCCTGGACGCCGTCGACCTCACCCTGGACGACGAGCTGCTGGCCCGCCTGGACGCGGTGTAAGGGCCTGGCCCGACGCGGCGTCGGGCCCGGCCCGATCGGAACGTGCATCCGAGATCGGAACGTGCAACGCGATGCGCGTTCCGATCTCGGATGCACGTTTCGATCGTCCCGGGTCCCCGTC
>CBINDH010000343.1:0-3053 GCA_966249365.1 uncultured Xylanimonas sp.
GTCTCGGCGGTGGTCTGCGCGGTCGGTGCCGCGGCGGCGGGTGTCCGTCTCGCCCGCGGGCGGGCACGCGTGCCGGACGGCCGTTAGCGCGACCCCCCCGGCGGGGACGTCCCGCGGCGGGGTGGGCAGCGCCCCCGACGGGTCGACGACCTCGCGCAGCAGGTCGCCCAGCAGCGCGCGGCGCTCGGGTGACAGGTGGCCGAAGACCTCCTCCTGCGCGGGCGCGGGGTCGGCGCACGCCTCCAGGGCCGCGGCTCCCGCGGGCGTGATCGCGACGGCGTGGCGGCGGCGGTCCTGAGGCTGGGTGTCACGGTTGACGTATCCCGTGCGCTCGAGGCGCGCGACGACGCGGCTCATGGTCTGCTCGGTGACGCCGCACGCGTCGGCGAGCTCGCGCTGCGACATCGGGCCCGCCGCGACGAAGACGAGCACCGGCAGGCTCGCGTGGTTGAGATCCCAGGCGGCCAGGTGGGCGTCCCAGGCGCGCTCCATCCGCCGCGCGGCCGCCGAGAGCAGCCGGCCCACGGGCCAGTGGTCGCGCTGCGGGCTCACTCGACCTCCCCGTTTTGCCGTGCACAGGACTGGGCGTCATCATACTCAGCATGCTGAGGAATCCCGTGGTCCGCGCTGTCGCTGTCGCCGTGGCGCTCGTCGCCTGGCTGGGCCTGGCCTCAGCGGGAGGCATCGCCCAAGGCCGCCTGTCCCAGGTGCAGACCAACGACGCCGCGACGTTCCTGCCGTCGTCCGCCCAGTCCACCCAGGCCGCCGAGGCGTCCCGAGACTTCGTCGAGACGCCGACGCTACCCGCGCTCGTCGTCCTCGCACCCGCAGACGGTTCGGACGTCACCGGCGACCAGCTCGCCGCCGCGACCGCATTCGCCGAGGAGTTCCCCGACCGCCCCGTCGGGGACGGCACCTGGGCCGACCACCTCACCGGCCCCGTCGTCGCCGTGCCCGCCGAGGACGGCAAGGCCGTCATGCTCGCCGTCGGGCTCGACGCCGACGTCGCCGAGACGCTCATCGACGAGAAGCGGCTGACGTCGCTGCTGGTCGACGACCTGCGCACGGGCCTCGCCGACGACCTCGGCGCGACCGCCACGTCCTCCGGCGACCTCGGCCTGCAGGCGTGGGTCACCGGCGCGGCCGGCTTCGTCGCCGACCTCGGCACCGCGTTCGCGGGCATCGACGGGCTGCTCCTGCTCGTCGCGCTCGGAGCCGTGCTGCTCATCCTCGTCGTCGTCTACCGCTCGCCCTTCCTGCCGCTCGTCGTGATCCTCACCGCGGTGTTCGCGCTCGCCGCGGCCGGGCTCGTCGTCTACAACCTCGCCAAGTCGGGCACCCTCGTCCTCAACGGGCAGGCCCAGGGCATCCTGTCGATCCTCGTCGTCGGCGCGTCCGTGGACTACGCGCTCCTGCTCGTCGCGCGCTACCGCGAAGAGCTGCGTCGCGCCGAGGACCCCGTCGACGCCATGCGCGTCGCGTGGCGGGCGTCGCTCGAGCCGATCGCCGCGAGCGCCGGCACCGTCGTCGCGGGCCTGCTGTGCCTGATGCTGTCCGACCTCGCGTCCAACCGGAGCCTCGGCCCGGTCGCCGCGATCGGCATCGCCGCCGCGCTGCTCGCCGCGCTGACGCTGCTCCCGGCGATGCTGCTCGTCGCCGGACGGCGTTCGCGCGTGCTCTTCTGGCCGCGCGCCCCGCGCCCGGACGCCGACGCGGGGACCACCGCGGCGACCGCGACCGAGACGGCCGTCGAGGGCACCGGGCTGTGGTCGCGCTGGGCCCGGTTCGTGGCCCGCCACGCACGTCCCGTCTGGGTCGTCAGCGCCGTCGCGCTGCTCGTCGCCGCGGCCTTCGTGCCGACCTTCCGCGCCGGCGGCACCAGCCAGTCCGACCTCTTCCTGACATCCGTCGACTCGGTCACCGGTGAAGAGGTGTTCGCGGAGCACTTCCCCGCCGGCGCCGCGCAGCCCGCCGTCGTCATCATCCCCGAGGGCGACCTCGACGCGGTGGTCGCCGCCGCGGAGGGCGTCGACGGCGTGATGTCCGCCGCGCCCTACACCGGTGCCGTCGGCGGGGCACCGTCGGCGGCCGGGGCCGAACCCGTCGTCGTCGACGGTCGGGTGCGCGTCGACGTCGTCACCGACGCGCCGTCCGACAGCCAGAAGGCCGTCAACACCATCGCCGACGTGCGCGACGCGGTCAGCGCCGTCTCGCCCGACGCGCTCGTGGGCGGACCCGCCGCCGAGACGCTCGACACGGAGATCGCGTCCGAGCGCGACCTGCGCGTCATCGTGCCGGTCGTCCTCCTCGTGATCCTGGTGATCCTCGTGCTGCTGCTGCGCTCGATCACCGCGGGAGTGCTGCTCATCGCCGCCAACGTGCTCTCGTTCGCCGCCGCGATCGGGGTCTCGGCGCTCGTCTTCAACCACCTGTTCGACATGCCCGACGCCGACCCCGCGGTGCCGCTGTACGGGTTCGTCTTCCTCGTCGCGCTCGGCGTCGACTACTCGATCTTCCTCATGACCCGCGTCCGCGAGGAGTCGATGAACGTCGGCACGCGGCAGGGCGTCACACGAGGGCTTGCCGTCACAGGCGGCGTGATCACGTCCGCCGGGCTGGTGCTCGCGACGACGTTCGCGGCGCTCGCCGTGATCCCGCTGCTGTTCCTCGCCCAGCTCGCGTTCATCGTCGCGCTCGGCGTGCTCGTCGACACCTTCGTGGTGCGCAGCCTGCTCGTGCCCGGTCTCGTGCACGACCTGGGTCGCCGCACCTGGTGGCCGAGCGCCCTCGCACGCCGGCCCGAGGGGCAGGCCGACCCGGCGGACGAGCAGCCGGTCGCTACGGCGCCGTGACGCCGCGGCGCCCCGGATCGGCCGGTCCGGGGCGCCCGTGTCGGGGGCCGGTGGCAGCATCGAGGCGTGCTGTTCCACGACGTCGTGCAGGCCTCCGCCCAGGTGGCCGCGACCCGGTCGAGGCTCGCCAAGCGCGAGGCCCTCGCCGGCGCACTGCGCGCCGCCGCGGCCGACGACGCCGACGTCGTCGACATCGTCGCG
>CBINDH010000344.1:0-3048 GCA_966249365.1 uncultured Xylanimonas sp.
GGCCCGCGCTCCCCGGCGTCCGCGATGGTCTGCGCGAGACGGCGGGCCTGCTCCCAGCCCTCGGCCACCAGGCCGCGCGACCCCTCGGGGGGCTCCGCGCAGTCGCCGACCGCGAACACGGCCGGGTCGTCGACCGACGCGAGGTCCGCACCGACGACGACGCCGCGGCCCACGGTGAGCCCCGCGGCGGCCGCCAGGCCCGTCTCGGCCGTCGTGCCGCACGCGAGCACGACGAGGCCCGCCGCGAGCGCCTCGCGTCCCGCGGGCCCGTCGACGCACACCCCGACGGCGCGTCCGCCGACGACGAGCACCTCGTCGGGGGTCCCGCCGGTGACGACGCGCACGCCGTGTCGTTCGAGCGAGTCGGCGAGCACCTCGCCGGCCCCCGGGTCGAGCTGCCGGTCCATGATCGTCTCCCCGGGGTGGACGAGCGCGACCTGGAGCCCGCGCGCGGCGAGCCCGAGCGCCACCTCGACCCCGAGGACGCCGCCGCCGACGACGACGGCGCGGGGCGCGTTGAGGGTGGCCGCGACGATCTCGCGGGCGTCGTCGAGGGTGCGCAGCGCGTGGACGCCCGCGGGGAGCGCGCCGCCGGTCAGCCCGGGGATCGCGGGGATGCGGGCGGCCGAGCCGGTGGCGAGCACGAGCCGGTCGTACGGGTGGGCGGTGCCGTCGGAGGCGAGCACGACGCGGGCCGCGCGGTCGATCCCGACGGCGGCGACGCCGCGCAGCACGCGGGCCCGCCCGCCGGGCAGGGGCAGCGTGATCGTCGCGAGGTCGGTGCGGCCGGCGACGACGTCGGACAGCAGCACACGGTTGTACGGCTCGTACTCCTCGGCGCCGAGCACGGTGATGTCGAGACCCCACGGGTCGCGCCGCTCGAGCTCGTCGACGAGGCGGGCGCCGACCATGCCGAAGCCGACGACGACGACCTTGACGGGCACACGGGACGGGGTCATGCGGCCTCCTCGGCGGGTGCGACCTGCACGGCGCACACCTTGAACTCGGGCATCGCCGAGACGGGGTCCACCGCGTCGGTGGTGAGCAGGTTGGCGCTGCCCTCCCCCGACCAGTGGAAGGGCAGGAACACGGTGTCCAGGCGGTCCACCGGGCGACGGCGGTGGTGCTGCCGCGGGCGGTGGTCAGGCGCACCCGGGCGCCGTCGGCCACCCCGAGCCGGACGCCCAGCAGGGGGTGCAGCTCGGCGTACGGCGCGGGCACGAGGCGTTCGAGCTCGGGCACGCGGTGGGTCTGTGCGCCCGACTGGTAGTGCTGGAGCACGCGGCCGGTGATGAGCCACAGCGGGGCGTCGTCGCGCAGGTCGTCGGACGGGCCGGCGTGGTCGACGGGGATCATCCGGGCGCGCCCGTCGGGTGTCGGGAACGCGTCGAGGAAGAGGCGCGGGGTCCCGGGATGGTCGGCGGACGGGACGGGCCAGTGGTAGCCGGGGCCGTCGGCGGCCTCGTCGGCGTCGAGGCGGGCGTGCGTCAGTCCGGAGTAGTCGGCGACGCCGCCCGCCGACGCGCGCGCGAGCTCGTCGAACACCTCGGCGGGCTCGGTGGCGAGGTGCACGGGCGAGCCGAGGCGCCGGGCCAGCTCGGCCCACAGCCACAGCTCGGAGCGCGCCTCGCCGGGGGCGTCGAGCGCCCTGCGGCGCCGGATGACCCGGCCCTCGAGCGACGTCATGGTGCCCTCCTCCTCCGCCCACTGCGTCACCGGCAGCACGACGTCGGCGATCCGCGCCGTCTCGGACGGCACGACGTCGCACACCACGAGCAGGTCGAGCGCGTCGAGGCGTTCCCGGACCGAGGCGGCCGACGGCGCGGAGACGAGCAGGTTGGAGCCGTGCACGAGCAGCGCGCGGGGCCCGCCGGGCGTGCCGAGGGACGCGAGGAGCGCCACGGCCGCCAGCCCCGGGCCGGGGATCGACGCGGGGTCGACGCCCCACACGGCGGCGACGTGGGCGCGCGCGTCGGGGTCGTCGATCTTGCGGTACCCGGGGAGCTGGTCGGACTTCTGCCCGTGCTCGCGCCCACCCTGCCCGTTGCCCTGCCCGGTGAGCGCGCCGTAGCCGGAGCCGACGCGTCCCACCAGGCCGAGCGCGAGCGCGAGGTTGATCGCGGCGGTCACGGTCGCGGTGCCCTGCGTGGACTGCTCGACGCCGCGCCCGGTCAGGACGTACGCGCCGCGCCCGCCACGGGCCGGGGACGCCGCCGCGAGCAGCCGGGCCACCCGGCGCACCTCGGCCGCGGGCACGCCCGTGACGGTCTCGACGCGCTCGGGCCACCACGCGGCGACCGACCGGGTGACGTCGTCGAACCCGGTGGTGCGGGCGGCGAGGTACGCGGCGTCGGAGAGGCCTTCGGCGACGACGACGTGCAGCAGTCCGAGCAGCACGGCGAGGTCGGTGCCGGGCACGGGCTGGAGGTGGACGCCCTGCCCGTCGTCCGTCAGGCGTGCCGTCGCGGAGCGGCGCGGGTCGACGACGACGAGCCCGCCCGCGGCCCGGGCACCCGCGAGGTGCTGCACCGACGGCGGCATCGTCTCGGCCACGTTGGAGCCGAGCAGCAGGACGGCGTCCGCGCCGCCGAGGTCGGCGAGCGGGAACGGCAGCCCGCGGTCGACGCCGAGAGACCGGTTGGCCGCCGCGGCCGCGGACGCCATGCAGAACCGGCCGTTGTAGTCGACGTAGGGGGTGCGCAGCACGGCGCGGGCGAACTTCCCGAGCGTGTACGCCTTCTCGTTGGTCAGCCCGCCCCCGCCGAACACGGCGACGGCCTGCGGCCCGGACTGCGCGGCGATGCCGGACAGCCGGGAGGCGACCAGGTCGAGCGCGGCGTCCCACGAGGCCGGTTCCAGCTCGCCGGACGACCCGCGGACCAGCGGCGTGGTGAGCCGGTCGGCGGCGCGCAGCACCGTGGCCGAGGTCCAGCCCTTCTGGCACAGCCCGCCCCGGTTCGTGGGGAACTCGCGCGGCGTGACGTCCACGGTCCCGGCGAGGGGCGTCAGGGCCATCGCGCACTGCAGGGCGCAGTACGGGCAGTGCGT
>CBINDH010000345.1:0-3047 GCA_966249365.1 uncultured Xylanimonas sp.
GTTCCGCTGAGCCGGCCACTGATCGGATCTGGCACGGATGATCGGGCGGCAGGCCCGTGCGCCCCGGCAGGCTCGGGGGCGAAGGGAGAGCCGTGATCGCAGATCTGAACCGGCTGGTCGACGCCGTCGAGCAGCACCTGACGGCGGAGCTCGACGTCGGGGCGCTCGCGTCCCGGCTCGGGACCACGGAGTACCACCTGCGGCGGATGTTCTCGTCGCTGGCCGGCATGCCGTTGTCCGAGTACGTCCGGCGTCGGCGCATGACGGCGGCAGCGGCTGACGTCGTCGGCGGGGACGACCTGCTGACGGTCGCGGTGCGGTACGGCTACGGCTCGGCCGAGGCGTTCGGCCGCGCGTTCCGGGCCGTGCACGGCGTCGGACCCGGCGACGTGCGGCGCGACGGCGGCCCCCTTCGGTCACAAGCACAGCTCAGGTTCCGCCTGACCGTCGAAGGGAGCACTTCCATGGACACCCGTATCGTCGACCGCCCCGCGTTCCGCCTGGTCGGGCACGCCGCGCGCGTCCCGCTGATCCACGAGGGCGTCAATCCCCACATCCAGGAGCACATCGCGTCGCTGCCCGTGACCGAGCACGCCCGGCTCAAGGCACTGGGCGATGCCGAACCCGCCGGTCTGCTGCAGGTGAGCGCCGACGTCGACCCCGACGCCGCGGAGGGCAGCGAGCTCACCTACCTGCACGGCGTCGCCGTCGGGACGGACACGGACGTGCCCGACGACCTCGACGTGATCGAGGTGCGCGGCGGGCAGTGGGCGGTGTTCCGGACGTCGGGGCCGCACCCCGCGACGCTGCAGGCGACATGGGCGGCGACCGCCACCGAGTGGTTCCCGTCGAACCCGTGGCGGCTGCGCCCCGGCCCGTCGATCGTGGCGGTCCTGGACCGCGCGCCGGACTTCTCGACGGCCACGTGCGAGCTGTGGCTGCCGGTGGAACGCTGACGGCGGGTCAGTCGTGGGCGCGGTGCTCGTGCTCCTGGTGGCTGGCCGGCTCGATCTGGAACGTCGAGTGCTCGACCGGGATCGCGAAGTGGCTCGCGACGCACTCCTGGAGCTGGTCGAGCACGCGCCCGGCGTGCCCACCCCGGAAGCACTCGTCCTCGACGACGACGTGCGCGGAGATCACTGGCAGCCCGGTCGCGATGAGGGAGGCGTGCACGTCGTGGACCTCGCGGACGTGCTCGATGTCGAGCAGGTGGGCACGCACCGCGTCGAGGTCCAGCCCGGGCGGCGTCGACTCGAGCAGGACGGAGGTGGCCTCCCGCAGGAGCCTCGCGGCGCGCGGCAGGATCAGGGCCCCGATGAGCAGGCCGGCGACCGTGTCGGCGCGCTGCCACCCGGTGGTCGCGATGACGACGGCGGCGACGATCACGGCGACCGACCCCAGGGCGTCGTTGAGGACCTCGAGGAACGCGGCCCGCAGGTTGAGGCTCGCCGTGCGGCGTGCCGCGAGCACGAGCAGCGAGGCGACGTTGCCGGCGAGGCCGACGACGCCGAACACGACGAGCTCGCCCGGCGCGATCTCTGGCGGAGCCCACAGCCGCTGGACACCCTCGACGACGACGTAGACCCCGACGGCCAGCAGCACCGCCGACTGGCCGAGCGCGGCGATGACCTCGGCGCGGCGGTATCCCCACGTCCGCCGTGACGTCGCCGGGCGCAGCGACAGGTGGGCCGCGAACAACGCGAGGGCGAGGCCCGCGGCGTCGGTCAGCATGTGCGCCGAGTCGACGAGGAGCGCGAGCGACCCCGTGAGCACCGCACCCACGACCTGTGCCAGCAGGATCGTGGCCGTGATCGCGAACGCGATCGCCAGCCGCCGGCGGTCGCCGGTCGCGTCGCGGGTGTGGTCGTGGCTCACGGTCCCATTGTGTCGATCCCCACGAGGCGTGCGCGGACCGCTCGTGTCATCGGGCCCGCCGGTGTAGTTCAGACTTGTCGCGTGGAAGAGATCACGGTCCTCGTCCTGGTCGTCGGCACCGCCCTCGCCTTCGACTTCACGAACGGGTTCCATGACACCGGGAACGCGATGGCGACGTCGATCGCGACCGGGGCGTTGCGGCCGCGCGTCGCGGTGACGCTGTCGGCGGTGCTGAACCTCGTCGGCGCGTTCCTGTCGATCGAGGTCGCCAAGACCGTGGGCGGCGACGTCGTCGACCTCTCGGCAGCGCAGGGCGAGGACCTGATGCTCATCGTCTTCGCGGGCCTGGTGGGCGGCATCCTGTGGAACCTGCTCACGTGGTTGCTCGGCCTGCCGTCGTCGTCGAGCCACGCGCTGTTCGGCGGGCTCATCGGTGCGGCGCTCGTGTGGGGCCTGGTCAACGCGGAGAGCGGCGTGGTGTGGGCCGGCGTCGTCGGCAAGGTGATGATCCCGGCGGTGCTGTCGCCGGTGATCGCGGCCCTGGTCGCCGCCGTGGGCACGAGGCTCGTCTACCGCCTCACGGCCCGCGTGCCGCGGCACACGAAGAACGGCGGGTTCCGCTGGGGCCAGGTCGGGTCGGCGTCGCTGGTCTCGCTCGCGCACGGCACCAACGACGCGCAGAAGACGATGGGCGTCATCTTCCTCGCGCTGGTCGCCCACGAGTCGCTCACGCCCGAGGACTCGATCCCGTTCTGGGTCAAGGCGTCGTGCGCCGTGGCGATCGCGTTGGGCACCTACCTGGGCGGCTGGCGTGTCATCCGCACGCTCGGCAAGGGGCTGGTGGAGATCTCGCCGCCGCAGGGCATGGCTGCCGAGGCGTCGTCGGCGGCGATCATCCTCACGTCGAGCCACCTGGGCCTGCCGCTGTCGACGACGCACGTCGCGACCGGCTCCATCCTCGGGTCCGGCCTGGGCCGCGACGGCGCCCAGGTGCGGTGGGGCGTCGCGGGCCGGATGGCCGTAGCCTGGCTGATCACGCTGCCGTCGGCCGCCCTGGTCGGCGCGGTGTGCTGGGCGGTCGAGAACGCGCTGGGCGGCGTCTGGGGCGTCGTCGTCGTCTTCGTGAGCCTGGTCGTCCTGGCCGCGTGGATGTACCGGCACTCGCGCAGGAC
>CBINDH010000346.1:0-3031 GCA_966249365.1 uncultured Xylanimonas sp.
ATCCACTTCGGCACCGGCACGGGGCACCTGCTGCCCGCCATGCGCGACGTCCTCACGTCGGCCGGCATCGCGGACCGCACCGTCGGCGTCGACTACCGCACGCCGCTCGACGAGGCGCTGGGGCTGCTCGGCGAAGGCGTCTCGGTCCAGGGCAACATCGACCCGGCGCTCCTCGCGGCCCCGTGGGACGTGCTCGAGGCGCACGTGCGCGACGTCGTCGCCCGCGGGGCTGCCGCGCCCGGGCACGTGGTCAACCTCGGGCACGGTGTCCCGCCCGAGACGGAACCCACCGTGCTGACGCGCGTCGTCGAGCTGGTGCACTCGCTGTGAGCCGCGTCGAGAAGATCGACGCCGTCGTCGTCGGCGGAGGCATCGGCGGGCTCACCGCGGCGCGGACGCTCGCGCGGCGCGGGCTGCGCGTCGTTGTGCTGGAGGCCGACGCCCTGCCGGGCGGGCCGGTGCGCGGGGGGCACTTCGCGTCGCTGCCGTCGGTCCCGATCGACGTCGGCGTCGAGTCGTACGCCGCGCGGGGGCTGGCCGTGACCGAGCTCGCGCAGGAACTGGGCCTCACCGGCGCGGTGCCCGCCGCCGCGCAGGCGTGGGGCTACTCGGCCGGGCGGACGTTCCCGCTCCCGGCGGCCGGGATGCTCGGCATCCCCTCGCGGCCGTGGGCGGCCGACGTGCGCCGCGCGATCGGCTGGCCGGGCGTGGCGCGCGCGTCGCTCGACCGGGTGCTGCCGGCGCGGTTCGCCGACACGTCGTCGCTCGGCGCTCTCGTGCGGTCGCGCATGGGTCGCCGCGTGACCGACCGTCTCGTCACGCTCGTCGCCGCGGGCGTGCACTCGGCCACCGTCGACGCGCTCGACGTCGGCGCGGTGGCCCCCGGCCTGCTCGACGCGTTCGCGCGCGAGGGCTCGCTGTCGAAGGCCGTCGGGTCGCTGCGCAAGGCCGCCCCCGCCGGGGCGATGGTCCGCGGCGTCGACGGCGGCATCCACGCGATCATTGAGGCGATCGTCGGCGAGCTCAACGCCCACGCCGAGGGCTGGGCGTCGCAGGACGCGCTCGCCACAGGTGCCGGCGTGCGGTGCGGCCAGGAGGTCGTCGCCGTCGAGCGGGCCGCCACCGGCACATGGCAGGTCACGACGTCGACCGGCGCCGTCGTCGACGCCGCACGCCTCGTCGTCGCGACGCCCAAGGTGGCACCCCTGTTGGCCCCGATCGTCGCCGTCGACGCCCCCGTCGCGACACCCGGCGCACCCATCGCGCTCGTCGCCCTGCTGCTCGACGCCCCCGAGCTCGACGCCGCCCCGCGCGGCACGGGCATGCTCATCGCCCCCGACTCGCGCGGCGGAAGCACGGGCGTTGCCGCCAAGGCGTTCACGCACGCCACCGCGAAGTGGCCGTGGCTGGCCGCGCGCGTGGCCGACGCCGCCGGACCGGGCGTGCACGTCGTCCGCCTCAGCTACGGCCGCCTCGGCGACACGGTCGTCGAGCCCGACGTCGAGCGCGCCACGCACGACGCCTCCGTGCTCCTCGGCGTCGACCTGCGCGGGCGGGTGCGCGACCACCTGGTCCAGCGCTGGGACGGCAGCCTCCCGCCGCCCACGCCCGCCTACCGAGCGGCCCTGACCGGGTTCACCGACGCCGTCGGGGCGCAGAAGGGCCTGACCGTCGTCGGCGGCTGGGTCGCCGGGACGGGCCTCGCGTCGATCGTCACCCATGCGCGCACCGCGGCGGCCGACCTCTAGGCCGGTGTGACCAGGCACGCAGCGACCAGGTTTCGTCCTGCCCGCGGGGCGCGCGAGGATGGGACCGTGACCTCCCCCATCCGCCTGGGCACCCGGGCCAGCCTGCTGGCCACGACGCAGTCCGGCCTCGTGGCGAAGCGCCTCGAGGAGCTCACCGGCCGGCCCGTCGAGCTCGTCCACATCCGCACCGACGGCGACGTGCTCACCGGGTCGCTCGCCTCGCTCGGCGGCACGGGCGTGTTCGTCGCCGCCCTGCGCGAGGCGCTGCTCGACGGGCGGTGCGACGTCGCCGTCCACAGCCTCAAGGACCTGCCGACCGCGCCCGTCGACGGGCTGACGTTCGTCACCCCCGAGCGCGAGGACCCTCGCGACGCGCTGTGCGCCCGCGACGGCCACACGCTCGACTCGCTCCCCCGCGGCGCGACCGTCGGCACCGGGTCGCCGCGCCGCGCCGCGCAGATCCGGGCCGCCCGCGCGGACCTCGACGTCGTCGACATCCGCGGCAACGTCGACACGCGCCTGAAGCGGGCGCTCGGCCCCGACGCCGACCTCGACGCCGTCGTGCTCGCCTGGTCGGGGCTGGCCCGGCTCGGGCGGACCGACGCCGTCACCGAGACGCTCGAGCCCGCCGTCGTCGCGCCCGCCCCCGGGCAGGGTGCGCTCGCCGTCGAGGCGCGGACGGAAGACGTCGCCGAGGGCGGCCCGCTCGCCGAGGCGTTCGCGGCGCTCGACCACCGCGGCACGCGCCTGTCCGTCGTCGCGGAGCGCGCGGTGCTCGCACGCCTCGAGGCCGGGTGCGCGGCCCCGGTCGGCGCGCTCGCCCGCGTCGAGGAGGGTCACCTGACGCTCGGCGCCGTCGTCGCGCGCGTGGACGGCACCGAGACGCTGGTGCACCGCGCATCCGTCCCGCTCGGCCCCGGGCCCGACGGCGACGACGACACCGCCCGCGAGCTGGGCGTGCGCGTCGCCGAGGCGCTGCTCGCCGAGGGCGCCGACCGGCTCGCCCCGCTCGCGGCGTCCGCAGCCGCAGCGGCAGCCGAACGCCCGACGACGGAGCCGGCGCCGCCCGACCCGACCGAGGCGGGCGCGCCCGGATCGTGACGCCCGCAGACCTCCCGCTCGGCGGCCGCACCGTGCTGGTGCTGCGCGCCCCGGACCGCGCGCGCCCGCTCGCGGACCGGCTGCGGGCACTCGGCGCGCGGGTCGTGGTCGCCCCGGCGACGGCGACGTCGCCGCCCGAGTCGACGGCGGAACTCGACGCGGCGGTCGCCGCCCTGGGCACG
>CBINDH010000347.1:0-3023 GCA_966249365.1 uncultured Xylanimonas sp.
GCGACGACGTCGCGCAGCCCGTACGTCTCGACCAGGTGGCGGATCGAGGTCGGGTCGGGCTTGCGCGGGAAGCCGTCGTCGGCGGTGACGACCTCGGTGAAGTACCCGTCGATGCCGGTCTCCTCGAGGAGGTGCAGCACCTGCCGGTCGCGGTGCGAGACCAGGAAGTTGCGTCCGCCGGCCTCCACGACGGCCGCCAGCGCCTCGCGCGCGCCGTCGAACAGGACGGGGTTCTCGAGCTCCGCCGCCTCGGCGGCCTTGTACTCCGAGAGGAACCCGGGAACGTGCGGGGCGAACGTGGCGACCGCGTGGGCGGTCGAGACGCGCAAGGCCTTGTAGACCTCGTCCCGGGACGCCGTGATGCCGTTCTCCGCGAGCGTGTCGACGAACGCCGTCGTCGAGGTCGCGTAGTTGTCCAGCAGCGTGCCGCCGAGGTCCCAGATGTAGTCGCGGTACTCCATGGCGCTACGAACGCAGGCGCGCGGCGACGGCGTCGAGCGCGAGCCGGTAGGACTGGAAGCCGAACCCGGCGATGGTGCCCGTCGCGATGCCCGAGACGACGGAGTAGTGCCGGAACGACTCGCGGGTGTGCGGGTTCGACAGGTGCACCTCGACGAGCAGCAGCCCGGACGTGGTGACCTGCGCGGCGGCGTCGCGCAGCGCGTAGCTGTAGTGCGTGAACGCGGCGGGGTTGAGCACGACGTGCGAGCGCGTGTCGACGGCCTCGTGGAGCCAGCCGACGATCCTGGACTCGTCGTCGGTCTGGCGGACGTCGACCTCGAGCCCGAGCTCGCTGCCCCAGCCGCCCGCGGCGACGACGAGGTCGTCGAACGTGTCGGCGCCGTAGATCTCCGGCTCGCGCACGCCGAGCCGGCCGAGGTTGGGTCCGTTGAGCACGAGTACGCGAGTCACGGCGTCAGGCTAGTCGCTCGCTGCCCCGCGCCCGGCCTCGGCGCTCCGTCCGGACACCGCCTCGTGCTCGACCGGACCCGTCTCCCCCGGGTACGGCTCGACGAGCAGCGTCCGCGGCCCCGGCCCCTCGCGACCGAGGGCGTCGTGGGGGTTGTTGAGGGCGCACTTGCGCAGCGTGAGACAGCCGCAGCCGATGCAGTCGGTGAGGTGGTCGCGCAACCGCTCGAGCTGCGCGATCCGCGCGTCCAGGTCGGCCTTCCACGCGCGCGAGAGCCGACGCCAGTCCTTGGGGCCCGGCGCGTGGTCGGCGGGCAGCGTCGCCAACGCCTCGCCGATCGCCGCGAGCGGGATGCCCACGCGCTGCGACACCCGCACGAACGCTATGCGGCGCAGCGTGTCACGGCGGTAGCGGCGCTGGTTCCCGGACGTGCGGCGCGAGGTGATGAGGCCCTGCCGCTCGTAGAAGCGCAGGGCCGAGACGCTCACGCCGCTGCGCGCCGAGAGCTCGCCCACGGTCAGCTCGTCGCGGTCCCACGGCACCTCGTCGCGCATCGACACCTCCCAGGGGTTGACCTCAACCAAGGTTGAGGTTTCAGGCTAGCCCCATGTTCGCTGCCGTCACCGACAGGCCGTGCCCCACCTGCACCCTCGATCCCGCCACCCAGCGCGTCGTCCTGGCCGGCATGGTCGCGTGGATCAGCGTGACGGCGTTCGAGTCCCTCGCCGTCTCGACCGCCATGCCGACCGTGGCCGTCGCGCTCGACGGGCTGCGCTGGTACACGCTCGCGTTCTCCGTCGCGCTCGCCGCGAGCGTCGTCGGCATGGTCGCCGCCGGACCCTGGGCGGACCGGCGCGGGCCGTCGGCACCGATGGCGACCGGTGCCGCCGTCTTCCTCGCCGGCCTGCTCACCGCCGCCGCGGCCCCCACGATGGCGGTGCTCCTCGCAGGGCGCGTGCTGCAGGGCGTCGGCACGGGGCTCACCGGGGTCGCGCTCTACGTGCTCGTGGCGCGCGTGTACCCCGCCGAACGGCATCCCCGCGTGTTCTCCGCGTTCGCCGCGGCGTGGGTCGTCCCCGGAGTCGTCGGGCCGCTGATCGCCGGGCTCGTCGTCGAGCACGCCGGGTGGCGATGGGTGTTCGGCGGCGTCGTCCTCCTGGCACTGCCGTCGCTCGCGCTGCTGCGGCCCGGGCTGGGCGCGGCACGCGGCGCCACGGAGCCCGGTGCCCCGCACGAGAGCGGGTCCGGGGCGGCTCGCGCCGTCGTCGCCGACGTCCTGCGCGGACGCCGAGGGCTCGGCGCCGCCGTGACCGTCCAGATGCTCGCCTCGGCCGCGTTCGTCTCCGGCGAGGTGCTCATCCCCCTCGTGCTCACCCACGAACGCGGCCTCGCGCCCGCCACGGCCGGCTCGGTCCTCACGCTGCACGTCGTCGGGTGGGCCGCCGGGTCGCAGGTGCGCGGGCGCGTCAAGGGGCTGGGCTCCGTCGCGTTCGTGCGGTTCGGCGGCGTCGCGCTCGCCGTCGGGACGGCCGGAGTCGCGCTGCTCGCCGTCACCGGCGTGCCCCTGTGGCTCGCCGCCGCCCCGTGGGCGCTCGCCGGTCTCGGCATGGGGCTGCTGTCCCCGACGACGGCGCTGCTCGCGCTCGAGCTCGCACCGGCGGGCGGCCAGGGCGCCGCGTCGTCGGCGATGCAGGTCGGCGCAGCGCTCGCAGGCTCGGTGGCGCTCGCCGGTGCAGGTCAGCTCCTCTGGGCGCTGCACGCCCACCTGGGGCTCGGCGCCTACGCGGCGAGCTTCGCGCTCGCGGCTGCCCTCGGGCTCGTCGTCGTCACGCAGGCGACACGGACGCGCCCGGTGCGCTGAGGCGGCCCGCCAGGGGCCAGGGCCTTCCCGCCGCGACGACGCGGCCGTGGTCCTGCGTCGCTTGGCACACTATTTCTGTCGAGCGTCGATCTCCGCGACACGAGCCGCCACGATCGCGTCCACCACGTCGTCCGGCAGCGGCGCGTCCGGCGCGAACGACACCGAGCCCTTGGTCCGGCGGAAGCCGTCGAGCCGGTCCGCGACGCCGTCCAGCACCGCCGGGCTGAACGGGTACAGCCCGAGGTGCTGCTT
>CBINDH010000348.1:0-3022 GCA_966249365.1 uncultured Xylanimonas sp.
CGCGGTCTGATCACCGACGACGAGCGCCGTCAGGAGCTCATCGAGATCTGGACCCAGGCCACCGACAAGGTCGCCGCGGGCATGCGCGAGAACCTCGAGTCGAACTCGCGCAACACGCTGTACCGCATGGTGTCCTCGGGCGCCCGTGGTAACTGGATGCAGGTCCGCCAGATCGCCGGTATGCGCGGCCTCGTGGCGAACCCGAAGGGCGAGATCATCCCGCGCCCGATCAAGTCCAACTACCGCGAGGGCCTGTCCGTCCTCGAGTACTTCATCGCCTCGCACGGTGCCCGCAAGGGTCTGGCCGACACGGCGCTGCGTACCGCGGACTCGGGCTACCTGACCCGTCGTCTCGTGGACGTCTCGCAGGACGTCATCATCCGCGAGGAGGACTGCGGCACGGAGCGCGGCCTGACGCTGCCCGTGGCGGAGCGCATCGGCGACACGCTGGTGCCGCACCCCCGCGTGGAGACGTCGATCTACGCGCGCACCCTGGCCGTCGACGTCACGGACGCGGACGGCAACGTCATCGCCCGTGGTGGCGACGACGCGGGCGACGCGGAGATCAACGCCCTGCTCGCGGCGGGCATCGAGACGGTCAAGGTCCGCTCGGTCCTGACGTGCGAGTCGCGCGTCGGCACCTGCGCGAAGTGCTACGGCCGCTCGCTGGCCACGGGCAAGCTCGTGGACATCGGCGAGGCCGTCGGCATCATCGCGGCCCAGTCGATCGGTGAGCCGGGTACGCAGCTGACGATGCGTACCTTCCACACCGGTGGTGTCGCCTCGGCCGAGGACATCACGCAGGGTCTGCCGCGCGTCACCGAGCTCTTCGAGGCCCGCACCCCCAAGGGTGAAGCGCCCATCGCGGAGTACACGGGTCGCCTGAACATCGAGGACATGGACCGTTCGCGCCAGCTCGTCCTCACCCCGGACGACGGCTCGGAGGAGATCCGCTACCAGGTCTCCAAGCGTGCCCGCCTCCTGGTGGAGGACGGCCAGCAGGTGACCGTCGGTACGCAGCTCGTCCAGGGTGCCGTGGACCCGAAGAAGGTCCTGCGCATCCTCGGCCCGCGCGCCGCCCAGAAGCACCTGGTGGACGAGGTCCAGGAGACCTACCGCAGCCAGGGCGTGGACATCCACGACAAGCACATCGAGGTCATCGTGCGGCAGATGCTGCGTCGCGTGACCGTGCTCGACTCGGGTGACACGAACCTGCTGCCGGGCGAGCTCGCGGAGCGCACGCGCTTCGAGGACGCCAACCGTGCCGCCGTGGCGGAGGGTGGCCACCCGGCCTCCGGCCGTCCGGAGCTCATGGGCATCACGAAGGCGTCGCTCGCCACCGACTCGTGGCTGTCGGCCGCCTCCTTCCAGGAGACGACCCGCGTGCTCACCGAGGCGGCGATGAGCGGCCGTCGGGACCCGCTGCTGGGCCTCAAGGAGAACGTCATCATCGGTAAGCTCATCCCCGCCGGCACGGGCCTGTCCCGCTACCGGAACATCGAGGTCGAGCCGACCGAGCAGGCGAAGGCCGAGCTCTACCCGAGCTTCGGCTACGACGAGATCGACTTCCCGACGCTCGGCATGGGCTCGGGCGAGGCGATCCCGCTCGAGGACCTGGACTTCGGCGACTTCCGCTGACGATCCCCGCGGCGAAGGCCCGTACCCCGTCCGCGGGGTGCGGGCCTTCGCCCGTCGTGGACCTCCCGATTTGGCGGCACGTCGCCGGACGGGTAGTCTTGACGACCGTGCCCGCGCCGTCGTGCGCGCTCCTCCGGAGGGATCCGGTGGGCGACGCGATGTGAGTGCCCGGGCATCCCGCGATCCCGTCGTCGGCCTCCTGGTGAGAGCCGCGGCCCGGTCCCGGGCCATCGAGCCGGTGGTAAGTGGCGTGCGGTCTCCCGCGTGGAGTCTGCGTGTCGTCGTTGCTGCCGGCACGCAAAGACTTAGATCCACCCGCGGAGGCCGGCCGGTCTCCGTGAGCTCAAGAAGACGACGGAGACGTAGTGCCTACGATCCAGCAGCTCGTCCGCAAGGGGCGGACCACGAAGCCGGGGAAGTCGAAGACCCCCGCGCTCAAGGGTTCCCCGCAGCGGCGCGGCGTGTGCACCCGTGTGTACACCACCACCCCCAAGAAGCCGAACTCGGCGCTCCGCAAGGTCGCGCGTGTGAAGCTCTCGTCCGGCATCGAGGTCACGGCCTACATCCCGGGCGTCGGCCACAACCTGCAGGAGCACTCGATCGTGCTCGTGCGCGGCGGTCGTGTGAAGGACCTCCCGGGTGTCCGTTACAAGATCGTCCGCGGCGCCCTCGACACGCAGGGTGTCAAGAACCGCAAGCAGGCTCGCAGCCGCTACGGCGCCAAGAAGGAGAAGGCCTGATGCCTCGTAAGGGTCCGGCCCCCAAGCGGCCGCTCATCGCCGACCCCGTCTACGGGTCGCCCGTCGTCACGCAGCTGATCAACAAGGTCCTGCTCGACGGCAAGAAGTCCACCGCCGAGGCGATCGTCTACGGCGCCCTCGAGGGCGTCCGTGCGAAGACGGACCAGGACCCGGTCGTCGTGCTCAAGCGCGCGCTGGAGAACGTCCGCCCGGCCCTCGAGGTCCGCAGCCGCCGCGTCGGTGGCGCGACCTACCAGGTCCCGGTCGAGGTGCGTCCGACCCGCTCGACGACGCTGGCCCTGCGCTGGCTGACGGACTTCTCGCGCGCCCGCCGTGAGAAGACCATGACCGAGCGTCTGATGAACGAGATCCTCGACGCCTCGAACGGCCTCGGTGCCGCGGTCAAGCGCCGCGAGGACATGCACAAGATGGCCGAGTCGAACCGCGCGTTCGCCCACTACCGCTGGTAATCGTCGTCGGCACCTGGGGAGCGACCCGCTCCCCGGGTGCCGCAGGCGCGCCACCCTCCAACACCAAGGGGAACCCCACCGTGGCACTTGACGTGCTGACCGACCTGAGCAAGGTCCGGAACATCGGCATCATGGCGCACATCGATGCCGGCAAGACGACGACGACCGAGCGCA
>CBINDH010000349.1:0-3014 GCA_966249365.1 uncultured Xylanimonas sp.
GTAGTACTTGTGCAGGTTGCCTTGGTGGCCGGTGCGGTTGGGCACCCAGGTGCCGTGGTAGTCGTAGCCCTGCACGTTGAGGAAGTCGACGACGTCGGCGAGGCGCGGGTCGAGCCAGCCGCCGAAGGTGCGCGGCTCCCAGCCGGCGGGTGCGAAGCCGGTGATGAGGTAGTCGCGGCCGGTCTCGGCGGTGACGTCGTCGAGCGCGGCGCGCAGCGACTGCATGAAGGCGATGAAGTTCTCGGCGTCCTCGCTGGGTCGCGGCGAGGCGTGCTCGCCGGTGGAACCGGGCCACTCCCAGTCGATGTCGATGCCGTCGAAGATGCCTGCGGCGACGCCGTCGCCGCCCTGCGCGCCGTTGACGGGCAGGTTGCCGCGGATCCACAGGTCCACGCACGACTCGACGAGCCGCTCACGGGACTCGGGGGTGGCGACCGCGTCGGAGAAGTGGTCGGACCAGGTCCAGCCGCCGAGCGAGATCAGCACCTTGAGCTCAGGGTGACGCTCCTTGAGCTTGCGGAGCTGGTTGAGGTTGCCGGCGAGCGGCTGGTCGGCACGGTCCGCGACGCCGTCGACGGACTGCTTCTTCGGGACGAGCCGCACGTAGTCGGCGAGGGGGTCGCCCTCGGGGCCTTCGTCGGTCGAGGCGGACGAGATGTCGCAGATGAGCTCGCTCGTGACGTTGCCGAAGGCGTAGTTGAGGTGGGTGAGGTCGTCGACGGCGCCGGTGCGCTCGAGGTCGGCGACCTGGTAGCCACCCGACGGCGGCACCCACGCGGGGAAGTATCCGATGGTCCGGAAACCGTTGATGCCGTCCGGGTCGGAGGTTGCGGGTGCCGCCGCCTGGGAGTGTGCGGTGTCCGTGCCGACGGCGGTCATGCCGGCGGCCAGTGCGATCGTCGCGGTCGCCGCGAGCAGCGTGGCGACGGGCCGAGGTAGGTGGTGACGCTGGGCGATCTGGTGCATATGAAGCCTCTTTGCTTCCTCCGGGCGACCTTGCCCGACCGGGTTTGTGAGGACTCCTGCACAATAGCGTCCCAACACGCCCTGAGACAGTCCTCAAAGAACTGGATCACCCTCGTCGCTGCCGTTACCATTTCGTGACATGCGGACACTCCGAGCAATGGAGCAGGTGTCCGACCGGGTCTGGCTCGCACACGGCCCGGCGGCCAACTGGACGATCCTCCACACCGACGTGGGCATCGTGCTGATCGACGCCGGCTTCCCCGCCGACACACCCCTCGTGCTGGAGTCAGTCAGACGGACGGGCGCCGACCCGTCGGCCGTCCGGACCGTCTACGTGACGCATGCGCACACCGACCACATCGGCGGACTGCCCGGGCTGCTCCGCGCCGTCCCCGGCATCGAGGTGCTCGCCCCGCCGGCCGAGGTCGACGCCGTCCGCGGTCCCGACCGGGACCAGATCACGGTCACCAAGGCCGGCGCCCAGCTCCTGCGGCCACGGTTCCTCCGCTGGGCCGTCCGCGCGGTCCGCGACGGCGGCACCCGGGCGATCACCGTCCCGTCCGCGCGCGCGTTCACGCCCCACGACCTCGACCGCCACGGCCTGCGCGCCTACCCGGCCCCCGGCCACACCATGGGCAGCGTCGTCTACGAGATCGTCGACGCCGACGTGCTCGTCACCGGCGACGCCTTCGTCACCGACCACCCGACCTACCGGCATCCGCGCACCGGTGCGATCACCGCCGTCTTCAGCGCCGACGACGACGCCGCCCGCGCCACGGCGGCCGCCATGCCGCGCGGACGCCGGATCCTGCCGGGCCACGGGCCCGTCGCCCTGCCCGCCGCCTAGCCACGGGCCGCGACGTACGCTCGACGCGTGCCCTCTGCGCCGCGCCCGCTCGCCCCCACCTACCAGCAACGCCGGTGGACGTTGCCGGAGGACGCGGTCGTGCGCCGCGGCACGATCGACGACGCCGTCGACCTGCTGCGCGGACGCACGATCACCGCGCTGACCGGCGCGGGCGTCTCCACCGACTCGGGCATCCCCGACTACCGCTCCCCCGACTCGCCGCCGCGCAACCCGATGACGTACCAGCAGTTCGTGGGTGACGAGGCCTTCCGGCGCCACTACTGGGCGCGCAACCACGTCGGATGGCAGCACGTCCACCGCACCCACCCCAACGCCGGGCACCGAGCCCTGGCGGTCCTGGAGGCGGCCGGCGTCGTCCGGGGCGTCATCACGCAGAACGTCGACCTGCTCCACGAGGACGCCGGCTCGCGCAACGTCATCGACCTCCACGGACGCTACGACCGCGTCGTCTGCCTGAGCTGCGGGCGCGTCATCTCGCGCGCACACCTCGCCGAGCGGCTCGACGCGCTCAACCCGCACTTCCTCGAGTCGGTCCTCGCGGAAGGTCTCACGGTCGCCGACGTCGAGGTCGCGCCCGACGCCGACGCCGTCGTCGAGCAGACCTCCCACTTCGTGCCCGCCGCCTGCGAGTTCTGCGGCGGGGTGCTCAAGCCGGAGATCGTCTACTTCGGCGAGACCGTGCCCCGCGACCGTGTGGACCGCGCGTACGCGCTCGTCGACGACGCCGACGCGCTGCTGGTGGCGGGCACGTCGCTGACCGTGCAGAGCGGGCTGCGCTTCGTGCGGCACGCGGCCAGGGAGGACAAGGTCGTCGTCATCGTCAACCGCGGCGAGACGCGCGGGGACCCGCTCGCCACGCTCAAGGTCGAGGCGGGCACCACCGAGACCCTGGCCGCGCTGGCCGCGGCCCTGACGACCGGCTAGGGCCGGATCCGCGTCACCCAGAACTCGGTCGTCGGATCCTGCGGCGTGGTGAACCGCGCGTTGGGCAGGTAGAGCCCGCGCGCGAACGACGCGACCGTCGTCGGGACGTCGAAGTCGTCGCTCGTGAGCGAGTCGACGAGCGTGCCGCGCGTGCCGTGCCGGTCGAGCCGGATCTTCGCGACGGTGTTGTCCTGGTTGAGCACCGCGTACAGGGTGCGGCCCTGGACGAGCAGTCCGTCGCCGTTGACCAGCAGCG
>CBINDH010000350.1:0-3012 GCA_966249365.1 uncultured Xylanimonas sp.
GAGTACCGCGGTGCGCTCGTCGCCGCGATGGTCCACGAGGCCGGCAAGACCGTCGCCGAGGCCGACCCCGAGGTCAGCGAGGCCGTCGACTTCGCGCACTACTACGCCGGCTCGGCTCGCGCGCTCGAGGCCGTCCCGGGCGCGACCTTCACGCCCGACGGCGTGACGCTCGTGACCCCGCCGTGGAACTTCCCCGTCGCGATCCCCGTCGGCGGCGTGCTCGCGGCGCTCGCGGCCGGCTCCGCGGTGCTCGCCAAGCCGGCCTCGCCCACGCCGCGGTGCTTCGAGGTCGCGGTCGAGGCGATCCACGCGGGCCTGCTCGACGCCGCGGCGACCACGGGCCTGTCGGCCGAGGAGTCGAGGAACGTGGTCCAGCTCGTGCGCGCAGCCGACCGCGCCGTCGGCCGGCACCTGGTCGCGCACGACGCCGTGTCCCGCGTCATCCTCACGGGGTCGATCGAGACGGCGGAGCTGTTCGCCGGCTGGAAGCCCGAGCGCCCGGTGCTCGCGGAGACCTCGGGCAAGAACGCGATCGTCGTCACGCCGTCGGCCGACCTCGACCTGGCCGTCGCCGACCTGGTGCGCAGCGCCTTCGGGCACGCGGGACAGAAGTGCTCGGCGGCGTCGCTCGCGATCCTCGTCGGGTCGGTCGGGGACCCGACGACGGCGACGGGGGAGCGGTTCCGCCGCCAGCTCGTGGACGCCGTGCGGTCGCTGCGTGTCGGCCCGGCGACCGAGCTGTCGACCGTGATGGGCCCGCTCACCGAGCCCGCCGCGGGCAAACTGGAGCGGGCCCTGACGACGCTCGAGCCGGGCGAGACGTGGCTCGTGCGCCCGCGCCGCCTGGAGGCGCTGGCGGCGTCCGCCGGCCTCGACCCGGCGCGGCTGTGGACGCCGGGCCTGCGCGAGGGCGTCGCGCCCGGCTCGTTCTTCCACCTCACGGAGGTGTTCGGGCCGGTGCTCGGCACGATGACCGCCGCGACGCTCGAGGACGCCATCGCGTTGCAGAACCAGGTGGCGTTCGGGCTGACCGCGGGGCTGCACTCGCTCGACCCGGACGAGATCGCGCTGTGGAGCGACCGCGTCGAGGCGGGCAACCTGTACATCAACCGCCACATCACGGGCGCGATCGTGCAGCGGCAGCCGTTCGGCGGCTGGAAGGCCAGCTCGGTGGGTCCGGGCGCCAAGGCGGGCGGTCCGCACTACGTCGCGCAGCTCGGCCGCTGGTCCGACGCCGCGGACGTCCCGTCGCGCGCCGCGAACCCCTCGGCGTGGCTCACGTGGGCGGAGGCCGACGACGCGCGCGCCTGGGCGGAGCTCTCGGCGGGGCAGGACCCGTCGGGCCTGGTCGCGGAGGAGAACGTCTTCCGCCTGCGCCCGGTGGACCACGTGACGGTCCGCGTGGGGGACGGCGCGCTGCCCGTCGAGGTGGCGCGCGTGGTGGCGGCCGCCGGCCGGGTGGGCACCGCGGTCACGGTGGTCCCGGTCGCCGACTCCGGGTGGGGCGTGCCCATCGCGACGCCGCTGTCCCACGAGGAGTTCGCCAAGGCGGTGACGGCCGGCGAGATCTCGGGCCGGATCCGTGTGGTGGGCGACGCGCCGGGCCTGCGGGCGGCTGCGGCGATGCACCCGGCCACGACGACGGTGCTCGACGCGCCGGTCGTCGCATCGGGCGAGCGCGAGCTGCTGGCGTTCGTGCGCGAGCAGTCCGTCAGCCGCACCCGGCACCGGTACGGCCACACGCGAACGTGATGCACGTGACGTGAAGGCCCTGTTCAGTCAGCAAGACGGCTGAGGTAGCCTCGTGCGGCCGCCCCACCCGGCGGATTCCCATCCCAAGGAGCCCCGCATGCAGCTCATGCGCAGGCGGTCGATCGAAGCCACGATCGCCGCGTCCGACGAGCCGGAACGTCACCTCCGCCGCAGCCTCGGAGCCTGGGACCTCGTCGTCCTCGGCATCTCCGTCGTCATCGGGGCGGGGATCTTCTCGAAGGCGGCCCAGGTCTCGGCGACCCAGACCGGTCCCGCCGTCGTGCTGTCGTTCGTCATCGCGGGTGTCGTGTGCGCCCTGGCCGCCCTGTGCTACGCCGAGTTCGCGTCGCACATGCCGGTGGCAGGGTCCGCGTACACGTTCTCGTACGCGTCGATGGGCGAGCTCATCGCGTGGATCATCGGCTGGGACCTCATCCTCGAGATGTTCTTCGCCTCGGCCGTCATCGCCAAGGCGTGGGGCCTGTACTTCGACAACGTGCTGAACCTGTTCGACCTGGGCGGCGTCGACGAGCACGGCGTGGCCTCCGGGATCCACAACACGATCGAGCTCGCCGGCGGCATCACGTTCGACTGGGGTGCCGTGGTGCTCATCGCGGTGCTCGCGGCGCTGCTCACCGTCGGCACCAAGCTCTCGACCCGCTTCACGGGCGTGCTCACGGCGATCAAGGTCGGCATCGTGCTGCTGATCATCGTCGTCGGGTTCTCGTACTTCTCGGCGTCCAAGCTCAGCCCGTTCATCCCGCCGACCGAGTCGTTCGGAGAGTCCGCGACGCACGGCACCGTGTGGACCCAGACGCTGTTCTCGTTCTTCTCGGGCGCCGAGCTGTCCGTCGGTGGCGTGTTCGGCATCCTCGCGGGAGCCGGCACGGTGTTCTTCGCGTTCATCGGGTTCGACGTCGTCGCCACCGCGGCGGAGGAGACGCGCGACCCCCGCCGGAACGTCCCGCGCGGCATCCTCGGGGGCCTGGCCATCACCACCGTGCTGTACATCCTGGTCTCGATCGCGCTGTCCGGGATGGCGACGCCGCAGGAGCTGCGCGACGCGACGCCCGACGGCGGTGCCTCGGCCACGATCGTCACCGCGTTCCAGCTCCAGCCCGACGCCCCCGAGTGGGCCACCAAGGTCATCGCCGTCGGCATCCTCGTGGGCCTGACGACCGTGGTCATGGTGCTCATGCTCGGCCTGACGCGCGTCGTGTTCGCGATGTCGCGCGACGGCCTGCTGCCGCGCGGGCTGTC
>CBINDH010000351.1:0-2986 GCA_966249365.1 uncultured Xylanimonas sp.
GAGCCCCGTCGCTCTGACGGTCGAGCCCCGTCGCTCTGACGGTCGAGCCCCGTCGAGACCCGCTCGACCGGGTCCGACCGGCAGCTGCGCCTCAGGCCGAGTCGTTCCGGCTCAGCGAGCCCAGCGAGCCGAAGAACTGCGTCGCGGCGACCAGCCCGCACGACACCGTCGCGGCGATCTGGTCGTCGGTGGCGCCGTGCTCGAAGTCGACCGACACCTCGGCGTACAGGGCCAGGCCCGGGTCCTCCTCGCGCGCGTAGACCTTCGGCCAGATGCGCTCGCGGTTCCAGTCGTTGACGGCCTGCAGCACGGCGAGCCGGGTCTGCGGCGGCACGCTGCCCGCCCACCGGCCGCGCACCTGGAGGATCTCGGCGTCGTCGCCCAGCAGCAGGAACCAGAACCGGTTGCCGTCCCACGTGCCGGTGATGTCGCCGTCGTCGTCGATCCGGAAGCGGTAGCCGCGGCGAGCGAGGTCGTCGCCGATGCGCGGCGACGTCAGGGGTGTCGGCTGCTGGGCGGGGACGACGGGAGTCCGCGCAGCCCGGCGAGGCAGGGCCGGGCGCACAGCGAGACCTCGCGCGGCGAGGTCCACGACCCGGTCCCGCCACGTCGTGCGTCGTCCGGTCACGGCGCGGTCCCCAGCGGGTCGGGGTAGCGCGCCTCGAGGCTGTCGAAGAACGACGAGCCCGTCGACAGGCCGCACTGCAGCAGCTGGGCGAGCTGGTCGTCGGTCACGCCGTGCTCGACGTCGGTGGTGGTGTCCGCGCAGACGACGACGCTGCCGTCGTCCCGGACCCGGGTGTACGCCTTGGGCCAGATGTGCTCGGCGTTCCACTCGTTGCACGCCTCGAGAAGCTCCGGAAGGCGCTCGATCGTCGCCTCGCGGTGCCACTGTCCGTGCACCTGGAGGACCTCGTCCCGGTCACCGACGACGAGGAAGTAGAAGAGCTGGGCGTGCCACAGCCCACCGAGGTCGCCGTCCGAGTCGGTGAAGTACGCGAACCCGGAGCGCTCCAGCCACGCCTGGACGCGGTCCTTCGACAGCGGCGTGGGGACCAGCCGGGCGTCAGCGGGGCCGGGTCCGGGAGCGCGCCGGCTGCCCGTGACCTGGAGGAGCAGGCTCTCGACGCGGTCCCGCAGCTCGTGCTCGTCGAGCTCGGCGCGAGCACCCGGAGCGCCGCCGTCGTCCTGACCGAAGGAGTGGTCGGTGCGACCACCGATCCGGCGTGACCCGAAGAACCTCACTCGCTCCACGATACCTGGCGGGGGAGACGTGACCGCGGCCCGAGCCGACCGACCACATGCTGGAAAGGCCCCGCCGGTAGCCTCGACCTCGTGCTTCGTGCCATCGCGGTCGTCCCGGCCACGCCCCTGCTGATCCGTGGCGCGTCCGGCCGCGCCGACGCGCTCCTCGAGGTGCGCGGCGCCGTACGGGAGGTGCTGGCGCGCGAGCTCGTCGGTGCCGGCTCGGTCGCGGTGCTCGGGCTCGGCCCCGCGACGCGCGCCGGGCGGCTGCGGCCCACCCTGGGCGCTGCTGGGATCGCCGACCCGCTCGTCCCGCTCCTCGCCCGGGGCGCAGGAGCGCCCGCTGCCGCCGGGTCCGACGACGCCTGGGACGGGCTCGCCTCGACGGGCCCGTCGGTCGCCCTGCTGGCGCTCGCGGACGCCGGGCTGGACCTCCACCGGACGCCGGTCGACGTCGTCGAGGTGGCCGCCGAGGCCGCGACCGGGGACGTGCGGGCCGCCGTCGACCGGCTGCAGCACGCCGGGCTGCTCGTCGTCGCCGACCATCCGGCGCCGGGCCCGGACGCGGTCGTCGAGGCGCTCACCACCGTCGGCCCCTGGACCACCGACGTGACCGACGTCCCGCAGAGCCACGAGCACCTCCCGGCGTCGTACCGGGTCACGGTGCACCGCGACGTACGGTGGGGCGCGTGATCGTCGTCGCCGTCGTGGGTCCCACCGCCACCGGGAAGTCGGACCTCGCCCTGGACCTCGCCGAAGCACTGAGCCGGGCCGTCGCGCCGGCCGAGATCGTCAACGCCGACGCCTACCAGCTCTACCGCGGCATGGACATCGGCACGGCGAAGGTCCCCGCGAACGAACGCCGCGGCATCGTCCACCACCAGCTCGACGTGCTCGACCCGCTCGAGGACGCGTCCGTGGCCCGCTACCAGGAGGCGGCCCGCGCCGACCTCGACGCCATCGACGCCCGTGGCGCGCGCGCCGTCGTCGTCGGCGGCTCCGGGCTGTACGTGCGGGCGCTGCTGGACCACATGGACTTTCCCGGGACCGACGCCGCCGTGCGCGCAGCGCTCGAGGAGCGCGCCGAGCGCGAGGGACGACGTGCGCTGCACGCCGAGCTCGAACGTCTCGACCCGCAGGCCGCCGCGAGCATCGGCCCGCACAACACCCGCCGCATCGTGCGCGCGCTCGAGGTCATCGCGATCACCGGGCAGCCGTTCACCGCCAACCTGCCGCGGCAGGAGTACGTGCGCCCCGCCGTCCAGATCGGCCTCGACTGCGACCGCGCCACGCTCGACGCCCGCGTCGCCGGGCGGGTGGAACGGATGTGGGACGAAGGGCTCGTCGAGGAGGTGCGCGGCCTGGCGAGCCCCGAGCAGGGCGGGACCGGCGCAGGGCTCGGCATCACCGCCGCGCGCGCCGTCGGCTACGCCGAGGTGCTCCCGCTGCTGCGCGGCGAGACGACCGAGGCCGTCACGCGTGACACGATCGCCGCAGGCACCCGCCGCCTGGCCCGCAAGCAGATGGGCTGGTTCGGCCGCGACCCGCGCGTCCGGTGGCTCGACGCCGCCGCCCCGGACCTGCTCGACCAGGCGCTCGCAGTCGTCGCCGCGGCCGACGCGGGCACGCTGTCCGCACCGGGGCACGAGCCCGTGCGCCGTAGTCTGGGGTCATGACGAGCCGGCCGAGACCCAGCACGCTGCGATTCCGCGCAAAGAATCCAAACAACGCTGCCGCATGG
>CBINDH010000352.1:0-2985 GCA_966249365.1 uncultured Xylanimonas sp.
GTTCGGCTGGCTCCAGGCCCGCATCATGACCGTGGCCGTGCAGAACACCATGCGGCGCCTGCGCGACGAGGTCGAGGCCAAGCTCCACCGCGTCCCGCTGGGCTACGTCGACAAGCAGCAGCGTGGCGAGATCCTCTCGCGCGTCACCAACGACATCGACAACGTCGCGCAGACCACGACGCAGACGCTCGCCCAGCTCGTCACGTCGGTGCTCACGGTCGTCGGCGTGCTCGCGATGATGTTCTCCATCTCGTGGATCCTCGCGCTGGTCGCGCTCGTCACCGTGCCGCTGTCGGTGTGGATGACGGCGCAGATCGCGAAGCGGTCGCAGCCGCAGTTCATCGCCCAGTGGGCCTCGACGGGCCGCCTCAACGCGCACGTCGAGGAGATGTTCACCGGCCACGCGCTGGTCAAGGTCTACGGGCAGCAGGACGCCGCGGCCGAGAAGTTCGACGCCGAGAACCGCGCGCTGTTCGACTCCTCGGTCAAGGCGCAGGCGATCAGCGGCACGATCATGCCGTCCATGGGGTTCCTCGCGAACCTCAACTACGTCGTCGTCGCCGTCGTCGGCGGGCTGCGGGTGGCGTCCGGCTCCCTGAGCCTGGGCGACGTGCAGGCGTTCATCCAGTACTCGCGCCAGTTCACGCAGCCGCTGACGCAGGTCGCGTCGATGATGAACCTGCTCCAGTCGGGCGTGGCGTCCGCGGAGCGTGTCTACGCCCTGCTCGACGCTCCCGAGCAGGTGGCCGACCCGGCCGCGCCCGCCGTCGTCGAGCCGGTGCAGGGGCGCGTCGCGTTCGAGGACGTGTCGTTCTCGTACGACCCTGCCAAGCCCCTCATCGAGCACCTCTCCCTGGTGGCGGAGCAGGGGCAGACGGTCGCGATCGTCGGCCCGACGGGCGCCGGCAAGACGACGCTCGTCAACCTGCTCATGCGGTTCTACGAGGTCGACTCGGGGCGGATCACGCTCGACGGCGTCGACGTCCGCGAGCTCACGCGTGACGCGCTGCGCTCGAGCATCGGCATGGTGCTGCAGGACACCTGGCTGTTCAAGGGCACGATCGAGGAGAACCTGCGCTACGGCGTGCGGCGCGAGATCAGCGAGGAGGAGTTCCTCGCCGCGACGCGGGCCACGCACGTCGACCCGTTCGTGCGCACGCTGCCGGACGGCTACGCCACGCTGCTCGACGACGAGGGGTCGTCGCTGTCCGCGGGCGAGAAGCAGCTCCTGACGATCGCCCGCGCGTTCCTCGCGGATCCGGAGATCCTGGTGCTCGACGAGGCGACGTCGTCGGTCGACACGCGCACCGAGGTGCTCGTGCAGCACGCGATGAACGCGCTGCGCAGCGGGCGGACGTCGTTCGTCATCGCGCACCGCCTGTCGACCATCCGCGACGCCGACGTCATCGTCGTCATGGAGCAGGGTCGGATCGTCGAGACGGGCGACCACGAGACGCTGCTCGCGGCCGACGGCGCGTACGCGCGGCTGTACCGGTCGCAGTTCGCCGCGCCGGTTGACGACGAGTAGGGCGACGCGCGTCGAAAACGTTTCATGCAGACCTCAGGTTCTGGCAGGCTGCCGCCCGTGAGCACAATGACGTCACTCTTCACCCCACCCGCCTCCGACTACCCCCTCGACCCCACGTACGCGCACCGCCGTGCGTCCGCCGTCGTCACCGTCACCGGCCCCGACGGGGCGCCGCTGCCGGACACCGACGTCGTGGTCGAGCAGACCAACCACGCGTTCCTCTTCGGCAACATCGGCTTCGAGCTCATCGACTTCATCAACGACTACGAGCACGGCGCGTCGGACATGGCGACGACCCGGCCCGGGCGTCACCGCGTCGAAGCCGACCGGGAGTACGACGCGGCGTTCGCCGAGAAGTGGCTCGCGCTGCACAACGCGGCGACGCTGCCGTTCTACTGGGGTCGCTTCGAGCCCGAGGAAGGCAAGCCGCGCACGGCCGAGTACATGAGGGCGGCGCGGTGGTTCACGGAGCGGGGCGTCGTGCTCAAGGGGCACCCGCTCGTGTGGCACACCGTGGCGCCGAAGTGGCTGCTGAAGTACAGCCCCGACCAGGTCGAGAAGCTCCAGCGCGAGCGCATCCGCCGCGACGTGCGCGACTTCGCCGGCGTCGTCGACACGTGGGACGCCATCAACGAGGTCGTCATCATGCCGGTGTTCGAGGCGGAGGAGAACGGCATCACGCCGCTCGCCCGGATCAAGGGCCGCGTCGAGATGATCCGCCTCGCCTTCGAGGAGGCGCGGGCGGCCAACCCGGACGTGACCCTGCTGCTCAACGACTTCGACATGTCCACGGCGTACGAGTGCCTCATCGAGGCCGTGCTCGAGGCGGGGCTCCCGATCGACAAGCTCGGCCTGCAGTCGCACCAGCACCAGGGCTACTGGGGCCTGGAGAAGACGCAGCGCATCCTCGACCGCTTCGGCCGGTACAACCTGCCGATCCACTTCACCGAGACGACGCTGCTGTCGGGCGAGGTCATGCCCAAGCACATCGTCGACCTCAACGACTGGCAGGTCACCGCGGAGCAGTGGCCGTCGACGCCCGAGGGCGAGGCGCGCCAGGCCGACGAGCTCGAGGAGTTCGTCCGCACGCTCGTGGCGCACCCGCTCGTCGAGGCGTTCACCTACTGGGGGCTGGGCGACCGCGGCATGTGGCTCAACGCGCCGGGCGGCCTGCTGCGTCGCGACGGCTCGGCCAAGCCCGCCTATGACCGCGACCTGGGCCTGGTCAAGGACGAGTGGTGGCTCGCGCCGACGACGCTGCGCACGGACGCGCAGGGCCAGGTGACGGTCGAGGGCTTCAAGGGCACGTACCGCGTGACCGCGGGCGACGTCGTCCAGGACGTCACGCTGGCCTGAGCGGCGGGCACCCTGTGGTGGCGGCGGGGCTCCACCGGGCTGGGCCGGCGGGGTTTGGCCCCTCGCGGGCACCCGCGGCGCCCGAACCCCCCCCCCGGTCG
>CBINDH010000353.1:0-2981 GCA_966249365.1 uncultured Xylanimonas sp.
TACGGGAAGATCGGCAAGAACACGCCGCTGCTGGTGTCCGTCATGGGCGGCGACCCGTTCCTGGACATACCGGGCGCCGGCGTGGCCAGGTCGACCGGTTTCGCCACGCCGGCCGATGTCGACGTCCGGGTCGACATGCAGATATGGAACTGGCACGACGAGCCCGGCATGAGGGAGATCGCCGGCTGCTATGAGAACGACGGCTGGATCGTGAGGATCGACAACGGGCGCATCAACGTGCTCTGGAACGGTCCTGGCGGGGTGCGCACTCTCACCTCCCCGAGCGACACCCGACTCAACCCGCCGCCGTCCGGCCGGCTCACCGTACGCGTGGTCACTGACAACGCCGCCAACGAGATGCGCTTCTACCAGGGCGACTCGGTCGACGGCCCCTGGCGGTCCCTGGGCACCGGCGGTTACACCACCGACCTGATCGCGACCACTGGTTCGCTGTACGTGGGGGACAACTTCGTCGGCGGGTCCGAGACCGACTACGGGAACATCAGCGGCAAGGTGTTCCGGATGCAGGTGAGGGACGGCGACTCGGGCCCCCTGGTCGCCGACACCGACTTCACTGCCCAGACCGTGGGTGCCACCTCGTTCACGGACAGCACCGGGAACGACTGGCTGCTGACGCTGGGCGCGACCATCAACAACCAGTACAACCGGTTCCGAGGCGAGGTCGTCGCCTGGCCGTCCCGGTGGACGACCGGCGGTTTCGACTCGTGGGTCGAGATGAAGGCGGAGTCCATCGCGCGGCGGTACGGTCAGGGCGTGGACCGGCTGCGGTCGACCCTGGCCCGGACGATTCCGTCGCGCCCCGGCCTGGTCGCCTACTGGCCGATGGAGGACCCGGACGGCACCGGGACGGCCCTGTCGGCGGCGACGCCGAACACCCGCCTGCTGGGTGTGGACGGGGAGGTCACCCTTTCCGGGCACGCCGGCCCGCCCGGGTCGGAGTCCCTGCCGTCGTTCGGCGGCGACTCGTCCTGGCATGGTGAGGTCAACACGGCCCGATACCCGGACGACTCGTCCTCCTGGCAGGTCCAGTGGCTGGTGAACTTCCAGCAGCTCACCACCACCGAGCAGATGTTCTTCCGTCTTCAGACGACGGGCACGGTCCGGGAGTGGCGGGTGTTCGCCTCACAGACAATCCTGCGGACCGTCCTGTATCAGTACGACAGCGATGGCGCCCTGGTCGAGCTGGACAACCGGGCCAACGCCTGGACGTTCGGCGGGAACGCCGGCAGCCTCGGGGAGCGGGTGAACCACTGGCAGAGGTGGGAGCTTTCCGCCACCCAGAACGGCGGGAACATCGACTGGCATGTCGCTGGTACCGACACCGACCTGGGTGCTGGTGGGGTGGCCTCCTACTCGCTCGCCGGCACGGTCGGGCCGGTCAACTCGGTGATGGGTCCGCCGCGCGGCCTGTCGGCGGACCTGGACGGCCTGTCCGTCGGACATATCGCGGTGTACGACGGCACCCAGTACTCGATCTTCGACAAGGCGGATTCCGGCTTCGCGGGGGAGACGGGCCTGGAGCGCGCCCAGCGGCTGACCGACGAGGCCGGCGAGAACCTGGTGTTCCTGGGCGAGTTCGACAGTCCGCACACCATGGGCGAGCAGCGGCCGGACCGGTTCCTGGACCTGCTGCGGGAGTGCGCGACCACCGACCGGGGCATCTTCGGCGACACCCGGGACGTCGCCCAGTTCTCCGGGTTCCGGTTCGTCGGCCGCTCCGCGCTGTACAACCAGGCGCCGGTGCTGGTCCTGGACTACGAGGGCGACGGCGAGGTGCACGCCCCGCTCGACCCGACCGACGACGACCAGTTCGCGCGCAACCGGGTGACGGTGGAGCAGGAGCGCGGCGGCAGCGCCATCGCGGAGAAGGCGGAGGGGGTCAACTCGACGGAGGCGCCGCCGTTCGGCATTGGCCCGTACGAGACGACGGTGACCGTCAACACGGACGGTGTCGCGATCCTGCCCGACATCGCCGGCTGGGAGGTCCACCTGGGCACCTGGGACGAGGAGCGGTACCCGACGGTCCTGCTGCGGTTGCAGGCGGCGCCGCACCTGATCCCGCAGGCGCTGTTCATCGACCAGGGGACGGTGATCCGGATCAGGAACGCCCGGGACGCCGACACCCGCACCTGGGTGCCGCCCGGCGACATCGACCTGATGGTGCGCGGCTACACGGAGACGATCAACCAGTTCCAGTGGGAGATCGAGCTTCAGTGCGTGCCGGCCAGGCCGTACAACGTGCCGGTGCTGACCGGTACCACGGCCGAGCCGTCGCCGCTGGACCACGACCACGTCGACACCGACGGCACCGATCTGGCGGCGGCGGTCGACACCGACGACACAGTGCTGCCGGTGTACGTCTACGCCGGCCCGACCTGGACCGACGATGTCGCGGACACGCCGTTCGCGCTGACCGTCGGCGGTGAGGAGGTGCGGGTGACGGCGCCGGGCGGCATTGTCAACGCGAACCCGTTCTTCGACACGGACATCGCCGGCTGGGCGGGCACGAACACGACGGCTTCCTGGTCGCAGGAGGTCGTGCACCCGGACCCGTCGGCGACCGGGTCGGCGAAATGCACACCGAACGGTTCGTCGGCGTCCAGCGATCTGCGTTCGGACATCATGCCGGCCGGCACGGTGAAGCCCGGCGGCACCTACGTGGTGTCGGCGTGGGTGTTCTCCCCGGCCGGCTGGAGCGACCTCCGTGTGGGCGCCTGGTGGACGAACGGCGGCTCCCTCGTGTCCACGTCCACCGGGCCGGCGACAGTCGTTCCTCCGGCCACCTGGACGTATCTGGAGGCGACGGTGACGGCGCCCACGAGCGGCATCGACTCGGCGCTGGTCCGCACCCGGCAGGGCAACACGCCGGCCGTCACCGACATCTACTACGTCTGGGGGGTGCGCTTCACCCGGGCCACCTCGGACTGGGCGAACGACACCTTCAACCGGACCGTCACCGA
>CBINDH010000354.1:0-2951 GCA_966249365.1 uncultured Xylanimonas sp.
CCGAGGAGGCGTGACATGGGTCTCGACGACAAGATGAAGCACAAGGCCGAGGAGCTCAAGGGCAAGGCCAAGGAGGCCTGCGGCAAGGCCACCGACGACGAGATGACCGAGGCCGAGGGCAAGGCCGAACAGGCCGGCGCGAAGGTCAAGCAGGCCGGCGACGAGGCGAAGGACGCCATCAAGGAGAAGTTCGACCGCTGACGGTCTCGCACACGGCGCCGGCCCGGGCACGCGTCCCGGGCCGGCGCCGCGCTGTCCCGCTACGCCGCTGCGCCAACCCGCTCCTGCGACGCCGTGTTCACCGGGGCGTCGTCAGGCCGGGACACCGGGCCGCGGCGGTGGACGCTCCGCAGCCACCACCACGTCATCAGCGCGGTGCTGAACAGGTAGAAGGCGTGCAGTCCCCAGATCGGTCCCACAGGAAGCGAGACCACGTAGACCGTGTTGACGAGGTTCCCGACGTTGGCGACCGCGAGCTGGACGATGCTGTAGGAGCTCAGGTCCCTCGTCCGCCACGCCTTGTGGAGCATCGGAAGGTAGCTCGTCACGAAGAGGACGGTCGAGATGGTGCCGGCGACGACACCGGCGTCGTGCAACGACACGGTCCTGCCCCTCTCGTGGTCTCGGGACGCTCTGGCCTCGTTCTCGAACCCTGATAGAGGGCAGCGAGACCGACCGCAGATACAAGTCCGGCCGAAGAGGCTCCGCGGCAGTCCCGTCGGGGGCTCACAAGCGATGTCACGCCGTCGTGAGCGGACTGTTACGGCAGTGATGCAGGTCACGACCCTCAGGGGAAACCTGGCGTTCCTACGGTCGAGGTCACCAGGGGCAACGCCGTGAGAAGGAGCCCGTCATGACCTATGTCAAGCCGCCGGAGCTGGCCGTCGCCCTCATCGACGCCGGCGAGTCCAAGATCTCCATGTCCACCCGGGACACTCTCGTCCGCGCCTTCATGGCCGGCGGCCTGCTCACTCTGGCCGCGGCCTTCGCGGTCAAGATGGCGGTCGACACCGGGCTTCCCATCGTGGGCGCCGTCCTGTTCCCGATCGGGTTCGTGCTCCTGTACCTGCTCGGGTACGACCTGCTGACCGGCGTGTTCGTCCTCGGACCGCTGGCGTGGCTGGCGAAGCGGCCCGGCGTCACGGCGGGAGGTGTGCTGCGGAACTGGGGCCTGGTGTTCCTGGGCAACTTCGGCGGGGCGCTGACGGTCGCGCTTCTCGTGTCGTTGTTCGTGACCTACGGGTTCGACACCACGATCGCGGACGAGGCGAACCAGTTCGCCGCCTACGGCCAGAAGCTCGCGGCGATCGGCTCGGACCGCACCCTCGGCTACGAGGAGCACGGCGCGGGCGGCTGGATCGCCGTGTTCGTCCGCGGCATGCTCTGCAACTGGATGGTCTCGACCGGCGTCGTGGGGGCGATGGTCGCCAAGGACGTGATCGGCAAGGTCGTCGTGATGTGGCTGCCGATCCTGCTGTTCTTCGCGATGGGCTTCGAGCACTCGGTCGTGAACATGTTCCTGTTCCCGGTCGGCATCTTCCTGGGCGCCGACTTCACCTGGGCCGACTACTTCCTCTGGAACGAGATCCCGACGGTCCTCGGCAACATCGCCGGCGGCCTGCTGTTCACCGGCCTGGCGATCTACACCACGCACTACCGCACCGCACCGAAGCGCAACGCGGTGGCCCCGGTCGTCGCCGAGCCGGTGCTGGCTCAGGCGGTCTAGACACCCGTGCGGGGGCGGACGAGCCGGTCTGTACGCCGGGTTCTGTACCCGGCCCTGGTTACCCGTGGGCCGGGCGACGGTCATCCATCTAGGCCCTGCGTTGCCGCAGGGCTCAAGCGGTCTACCCGACTGTGTCTCCCCGAAGGGAGTCGGGCGGGCCGCCCTCAGACACAGTCTGTCTGACCTTGCTCCAGGTGGGGTTTACCGAGCCGCCCCTGTCACCAGGGGCGCTGGTGGTCTCTTGCACCACCGTTTCACCCTTACCTCCCGGCTTGCGCCGGAAGGCGGTCTGTTCTCTGTGGCACTGTCCCGCGGGTCGCCCCGGGTGGCTGTTAGCCACCACCTTGCCCTTCGGAGCCCGGACGTTCCTCGGGACCTGTTGCCAGGCCACGCGACCGTCCGACCGACTCGTCCGCGTGGCCAAGGATACTTCTCCGACCGTCCGAGACCGTCACGGCGGCGACTACCCTCGGAGTCGTGGCAACTCTCTCCTCTGTGACCCGTCAGCACGTGCTCCGAGCGATCGCCGAGTACGACGACCGAGGAAGGGACGCCTTCATCGGCGTGTACGGGCTCGAGCCGTCGGCGCTCGAGTCGCTGGTGCACGAGGGGCGGTCGTACGACGCCGCCGCCGTCGTCGGCGTGGCGCACCGGTACGCCACGGGACGGGTCGCGATGTCGGACGAGCTCGGCAAGCAGGCCGCCGGCGTCTCCGCGCTCCTGCGCAAGCACGGCTTCGAGGTCAAGGACGCTCCGGGGCGGTCCGCGCCCGTGGCGCGGACGGCGAAGCCGCGGACGACGACGGCGCGGGCCGCGGCTCCGCGCAAGACGTCGTCGCGCACGACCGCCGACGAACGGCCGCCCGCGATCTGCCCGACCTGCTTCACGCAGCTCCCGGCGACGGGCGTGTGCGACACGTGCGGCTGAGTCACACCTCCACGCGGTAGGTCAGCTCGAGCTCGTCGCCGGCCTTCCCGCGGATGCCCCAGTTCTCGCGCGGGCTCTCGAGGATGACGAGCTCCAGGTCGTCGGCGTCGAGCCCGACGGCGGGGGCGACGTCGTCGTACATCGCGCGGATCAGGGCGCGCTTCGCCTCGGGCGACCGGCCGGCGAACGCGAGGATCTCGATCACGAGGTACGACGACGAGCGCGGGGCGACGAGGTCGCCGTCGTCGAGCAGGAGGAAGCGGTGGAACCGCTTGTCCTGCGGGAGCTGCCAGGCGCG
>CBINDH010000355.1:0-2942 GCA_966249365.1 uncultured Xylanimonas sp.
AGGCGGCCAAGCGGTTCGAGCGAGGCGTCGACCCGCGCCTTCCCGCGGTCGCGGCGCAGCGCGTCGTCGACCTTCTGGTCGAGCACGGCGGCGGTACCGCCGACACCGCGGTGAGCGACCTCGACAAGACGACCGCGCCGACGCCGATCACCTTCCCGGTGGCACTGGCGACGCGTGTCGCGGGCGTCGAGTACTCGCGCGAGCAGGTCGTGGGCATCCTCGAGCAGATCGGCTGCACGGTCGAGGCCTCGGGGCAGGACGACCAGGTGGTCGTCACGCCGCCGACGTGGCGCCCCGACCTCACGGAGCGCGTCGCGCTGGTCGAGGAGATCGTCCGCATCGCCGGGTACGACCAGGTCCCGTCGGTCGTCCCGGCCGCCCCCGGCAGCCACGGGCTGACCGCGTCGCAGCGCACGCGCCGCGCGGTGGCCCGGGCGCTCGCGGAGGCGGGCCTGGTCGAGACGTTGTCGTACCCCTTCATCGGCACCGCGGAGCTCGACGCCCTGGGCCTGCCCGGGGACGACCCGCGCCGTACCGCGGTGCGCCTCGCCAACCCGCTCGCCGACGACCGCCCGTTCATGCGCACGTCGCTGCTCGTCACGCTCGTGGAGACGGCGCGCCGCAACGTGGCGCGCGGTCTGCCGGACGTCGCGGTGTTCGAGGTCGGCATGGTGACGCTCCCGACGGCGGACGCCCCCGCCGCGCCGCAGCTCCCGGTGGGCGTGCGGCCGTCGGCGGACGAGCTGGACGCGCTCGCGGCGGCCGTCCCGGCGCAGCCGCGGCACGTCGCCGCGGTGCTGACCGGTCGCCGCGACCACGCCGGCTGGTGGGGCGACGGACGGCCGGCCGACTGGGCGGACGCTCTCGAGCTGGCCCGTCTCGTGGCGGAGCGCGCGGGCGTGGCCGTGACGGTCGAGCCCGCGACCGACGTCATGCCGTGGCACCCCGGCCGTTGCGCGGCGCTGGTCGTCGACGGCGGTGACGCGGACGAGCGCATCGTCGGCTACGCGGGCGAGCTGCACCCGAAGGTCGTCGAGCGCACGGGCCTGCCGAAGCGCTCGGTCGCGTTCGAGCTCGACCTGTCCGCGCTGGACGCGGCCGCGAGCGGCGAGCCGGTGGGTGCGACGCCCGTCTCCGCCTTCCCCGCGGCCAAGGAGGACTTCGCCTTCGTGGTCGATGCGGCGATGCCGGCGGACACGGTGCGCCGCGCGGTCGTCGCGGGCGCGGGCGACCTCGTGGAGGACGTGACGCTGTTCGACGTCTTCACCGGCGAGCAGATCGGTGCCGGGAAGAAGTCGCTGGCGTACTCGGTTCGCCTGCGCGCCGCGGACCGCACGCTGACGGCCGACGAGGTGCGGGCAGCCCGCGAGGCGATCGTCGCGGCCGCCGCGGAGGTCGGCGCGACGCTGCGCGCCTGATCCGTGCGAGCGGGCTCGGCCACCGGCGTGGTCGAGCCCGCTGCCGGTGTGACCGATGACTCAGTCCAAGAAATCGTCGTATCGATGCAAGTTCTCTAGGGTCTGACCATGCGGCTGAACCGGTCGACCGACATCGCGCTGCGGACGCTCATGGCGCTGGCCCGCATCGAGGGCTCCTCTGCCACCCGCGACATCGCGGACGTGGTCCGCGTGCCGTACAACCACCTGGCGAAGGTCGTGGCGCGCCTGCAGCACCTCGACCTGGTCGAGACCCGGCGCGGGCGCGGAGGTGGCCTGGCCATCACGCCGTCGGCTCGGACGGCCTCGGTGGGCCGGATCGTGCGCACCCTCGAGGGTGTCGGCGACGTCGTCGAGTGCGAGGGGGAGACGCCCTGCCCGATGGCGGGCGACTGCCGGCTGCGGCACGCGCTGCGTGACGCCCAGGAGGCCTTCTTCGCCGCGCTCGACCCGCTGACGGTCGAGGACCTCGTCCGCCCGTCGGCCGGACCGGTCCTGGTCGGGCTCGGGCTCAGCCCCGCGCGTCCCGCCACGCCACCCATCTGGCAAGCCGGCTGAGGTCGTAGTCCGGCCCGCTGACGCCGATCGTCAGCACCGTCGCCCCGGCGGCGACGAGCGCCTCTCCCGAGTCGTGCGGCTCGCCGCGGGGAGCCACCGACCGCTCGACCGCCCGCGCGGTGTCCCGCCCGACGGCGGCGCCGTGCTCGTCGAGGATCGCCGACTTCCGGCGCAGGGTCTCGACGTCGGAGAACGAGTGCCAGATGTCGGCGTGCTCGGCGACGATGCGCAGCGTCTTCCGCTCACCGCCGCCGCCGACGAGGATCGGGACGTGGCGCGTGGGCGCGGGGTTGCCCGCGGCGAGGCGGGCGCGGATGCGGGGCAGGTCGGCTGCGAGCCGCGCGAGCCGGGTGCCGGGCGTGCCGAACTCGAAGCCGAACTGGTCGTAGTCCTTCTCGAACCAGCCGGCGCCGATCCCGAGGATGAGCCGTCCGCCGGAGATGTGGTCGACGGTGCGGGCCATGTCGGCGAGCAGGTCGGGGTTGCGGTACGAGTTGCAGCTCACCAGCGCGCCGATCTCGACGCGCTCGGTCTGCTCCGCCCAGGCGCCGAGCATCGTCCAGCACTCGAAGTGCTTGCCGTCGGGGTCGCCGTCCAGCGGGAAGAAGTGGTCCCAGTTGAAGACGACGTCGACGCCGAGGTCCTCGGCGCGCAGCACGGCGTCGCGGACCTGGGCGTACTCGGCGTGCTGCGGCTGGAGCTGGACGCCGATGCGGTACGGGTGACGGGGTGAGGTCATGCCGGGCAATCTACGTCCGGGTCGAGAACGACGACACTCCGCGTCGAGCACGAGGTTGCTGCCGCGATGAGCCCGAGAACGACAGCAAGGTCGTGCTCGCCGGACCTAGGGTGGGGGCCATGAGGCGACTGGTGGGACTGCTCGTGACGCTCGTGGCGCTCGTGGCGGTGGCCGTCGTCGCGGACCGGGTCGCGGTCGGCGCCGCGGAG
>CBINDH010000356.1:0-2931 GCA_966249365.1 uncultured Xylanimonas sp.
TGCCGGTCACCGCGTCGCGCGTGGGCGCACCGAGCAGTGCCGCGCCGCCCAGCCCGAGGAGCACGACGCTCGCCCCCGGCCCCGGCCAGGCGCCCTGCCCCACGGCGACCATCCCCGCGACCAGGCCCGCGGCGGCGACGAACCACCCGGTACGCGCGCCCGCGACGACGCGCGGCCGGGCCAGCGCCGTCAGCGCCAGGGCGACGACGACGGCGCCGAACACCCAGGGGGCGAGCCGCGCGAGCGTCGCGAGCAGCGGCGACGCACTCTCGCCCGCGCCGAACCAGGCCCCCGGCACCTGCGCGTGCCCGAGCAGGAGCTGCCAGCCCGCGGGCGCCTCGCCCGTGGCGGCGACCGCGCCCGGTTCGGCGAGCAGCAGCCGCCAGCCGCCGTCGCCCCAGGTCCGCAGGACGTGCGTCCAGTACGGCGCGGCGACGACGACGGAGGGGATCAGTGCCAGCACCAGGTTCTTGCGGTCCCGCGGCGCGGCGACGACGCCGACGGCGACCACGGCGACGGCCACGGCGAACAGCACGGGTGCCGCGGCCGTGACCACGGCGAGCAGGAGCCCGGCCGCGGCGGCGGCTCCGAGCGACCCGCGGCGCAGCCGGTCGGACCGCCACACCTGGCGCGCGCGGGCGTCCGGGTCGGGGTCGGCCGACTCGGGCACCTCGACCTCGTCGCGCGCCTGCGCCCCGACCGACCGCACGAGGGCGAGCGCCGTCCAGGGCAGCACGACGTGGACGACCAGGGCGCCGAGCCGACCCGTGTGCAGCGTGGCGAGGAACGCGGGCGACCCGGCCCAGGCGAGCGCGCCGACGGTCCGCGCCCAGGTGGAGCGCGTCACGCAGCCCGTGGCGAACCACGCCCCGAGCGCGGCGAGCGGCAGCGCGGCGACGACCAGCCCGGTGACCGCCGTCTGGAGCGACCCCCCGACGAGCCACGAGACCACGGCGAGGGGGACGAGCAGCGGGTCCGCGGGCGCGCGCTCGCCGAGCCCGGACGCCACCCATCCCGACGTCGCCGCCTCCCACACGTCGCTCGCGGAGCCGATCGCGGGCAGCAGCGCGCCGCCCACGATGCGTCCGCCCTGCGCGAGCACGCCCTGCCAGCCGCCGAACACCGCCACGGCGAGCCCGCCGGTGGCGAGCAGGACGACCGTCAGCGCGGTGCGGCGCCGCACGGCGAGCCTGCGCAGCTCGGCGCGCTCGAGGTCGGTCGGCGCCCACCGGGTGCGGTTCGCCTCGGCGCGCGAGAGCCGCACGTCACGCCGCTCGGCGTAGACCTGACGCCACGAGGCGAGCAGCGGGTGCAGCACGCGGCGCGGCAGCGTCGAGGTGCGCGCCACGGACCGGCGCGCCCGGAACAGCGGCCCGAGGCGCAGCGCGTTCCACAGCGCGGCGACGATCTCGTCGCGCGCCTCGCCGGGCCGCTTGAGCGCGAGGCGGTACATGGCCGCGACCGGTGCCCAGAGCAGCATGCCGAGGACCGCCGGCACGAGCAGCGGCCACGGGATGTGGACGAGCCGGTGGTGGAGCTGGCTGCGCCGGCGCGCCAGGTTCGACTCGGCCTCGTCGGGGCCGCGGCCCGCGCGCAGGCCCAGCAGGGAGGCCTGCGCGTGGTGCACGACGGCCTCGGGCCCGACGAAGACGCGGTGCCCCGCGCGGCGCGCCCGCCGGCACAGGTCGAGGCCGTCGCCGAACGCGCCGTACTCGGGGTCCGTGCCGCCGAGCTCGCGCCACACGGAGGTGCGCACCAGGGCGCCCGCGAGCCCGACGGCGAGCACGTCCTCACGGGCGTCGTGCTGGCCCTGGTCGATCTCGGTGTCGTCGATGCCCGTCATCCGGCGCCCGAACGGGGAGACGGTGTGGCCGACCTCGACCAGCACCTGCGCGGTCCGGGGGTCCAGCGGCGTCCCGTCGTCGGCGACGGGCCAGCGGCGCTGCTTGCACCCCGCGATCGCGACGGCCCTGGTGTGCTCGACGGCGCGCAGGAGAGCGGACAGCGCGCCCGGCGCGGGTGCGGAGTCGTCGTGCAGGAGCCACGTCCAGCCGGTCGGGTCGGCGTCGTCGCCGCCGTCGGCGTCGGCCTCGAGGGCGCGGGCGACCGCCTCGCCGAACGTCCGGGTGCCCGCGGCGGGCACGAACCGGGCCCCGCCGCCCCACTCGTCGAGCCGCAGCCCGAGCGTGGCGCCCGTGGTGCGGGGCGCGTCGACGTCGACCACGACGACGTCGTCGACCGGTCGGTCCTGCGCTCGCAGGGCCGCGAGCGTGGTGGCGAGGAAGGGGCTGCGACCGCGGGTCACCACGACGGCGGTCACCCGCACGACCTGCGGGATCGCGCCCGTCAGGGCGTGCACGACGTCGAGCGCAGCGTCGTCGGACCCGGTGGTCTCGCCCGGACGGCTGCGGGACTGGGTGATGTCGGGAGCTGTCATCGCCCGTCGATCATGTGCCGAGGACCGCACGGATCGTGGGATGACGGCGCCCCGGCGCGTCGCCCGCCCTAGCCTGGTCGCGTGACCCTCCGCGTCGCCCCCGACGGCCTGCCCCGGGCCTCGTGGGCGCGCCTGGCGGCGGTTCCGGCCGCGGTCTGGCTGGTGGTCGCTCTGCAGGTCACGCTGTGCCTGCTGCAGACGGCGGTGTTCCCGCACGGCCGCTCGCCCGACGAGGCGAAGCAGGTCGACCTCGTGCTCCAGGTGGCCGACGGCACCGCGTGGCCGTGGCCCGACCCGGGCACGCTGGTGACGAACGCCGGCGTCTCGGCGGGCCAGGTCCTGCCACCCGACAGGCTGCGCGGCGCCGCACACCTGGCCGACCGCACGTTCCTCCCCCGCGCCGAGCGCCCCTCGTGGAACGACGCCGGCGGGGCCGCACCGTGGGTCTACCGCGGGGAGCCGTTCAACAACCAGCTCGTGCAGCACCCGCCGCT
>CBINDH010000357.1:0-2924 GCA_966249365.1 uncultured Xylanimonas sp.
TCGCCGGTGCACGGCTTGCCCACGTCTCCGAGTCGAGGGACGAGTGCGTCGAGCACGCCGCGCCGGAGGGCGTTCCCGAGTACCACGCGCAGAAACTGCGTGCGACACCCATCGTGACCTGGCCGAGCTGGGAACATCCTGCGCTCGAACGTGAGTTCCGCACCGCCGACCAGGACACGAGGGATTGGTTGGCGCACGCGGTCAACGCCGACGAGTTCGTCGACGCGCTGTGGTCGCTGCACGGTGACGGCCCGTTCCACCAGATCGGGGGTTGGGCGATGCCGGAGCAGGGCCCGGTCGAGCTAGAAGTCGCGCAGGCCGCGCTCGACGTGCCCTTCGACTACGGCGACGGAACCCACACGGCGGAGGGGCTGCGCTGGTCGCTCGTGCTCCAGGTCGACTCCGACGACGCCAGCGACATGATGTGGGGCGACGTCGGGAAGCTCTACTGGCTCAGCCGCGGAGCATCTGGATCGGACACGACCCTCGACGTGTCTTTCACCTGGCAGTGCGGATAGCTGACCCGCGTGCCAGGAGCAGCCACGCCGCGGCGAGCAGCGCGAGGTTGAGCAGCGCCGACGTCGGGACGCTCAGCCGTCCGCCCGAGACCTGGTCCACCATCGACGGGCCCCACCAGGTGCCGAACCCGGTGACCGAGACGTTGAGCAGCACCAGCGGCAACGCCGCCGAGGCGAGTGCCACCGCCGGGCGGGCGGGCGGCCCGTCCGCCGTTCCGAGCAGGGCGCGGTCCGCGCGCCCGGCCAGCCCGGCCACGAACCACGCGCAGCCTGCGACCGCAAGCAGCCCGACGACGTGCACCGCCCACCAGACGGCCGACAGCGGCGACGCCGCGAACCCGAGCCCGAGCGCGACACCCGTCACGACCGCGACGAACGGGATGTGCCACAGGTACAGCCCGACCCCGCGCGCGCCCACGGCCCCGACGACGACGAACCGGCGGTCCACGGCAAGCATCCGTGCGAGAGTCCCTGAGACGGCCGCGAGCAGCAGGATGAGCGCCGCCCCGTGCAGCGCGAGCACGAGCGTCGGCGGGGAGAGGTTCGACGGCTCGGGGTCACCGGCGTACGAGACGAGCGACGACGAGTAGGGGCCCGCGACGGCCAGTCCGATCGCCGCTGCGAGCGCCGCCGCCGCACCCGCCACCAGTGCCCACGTGGGCGCGCGCCGCAGCGCGGGCAGGTGGTACCCGACCTGGTGCATCAGCCCCCACACGAGCAGCAGGTTGAGCCAGCCGATCGACTCGTCGACGTTCCACCGCAGCGCGTCGACGGCCACGACGGCGGCCGTCCACAGTGTCAGGGTCAGCCACGGCCGTCCGGTCCAGCGCGAGGTCAGCGGCACAGCCAGCACGACGGCGGAGTACACGCCGAGGAACCACAGAAGCTGTGCGAGGAACCGGCCGACGTCGGCCGCGGCCGGCACCCCCAGCGCCACGGCGAGCAGCACGACGGTCCACACCGTCACGTAGACGAGCGCAGGGGTCGCGAGCCGCAGCATGCGCCGACGCCAGAAGGCGGTGGCCGTCCCCGTGCGCGCCCATGAGCCGGCGTTGGCCACCGCGCCTGCCGCGAAGAACAGCGGCAGGAGCTGGAACACCCAGGTCAGCCACACCAGCGACTCGGGCCGGGCGGCGAGGACGTTGCCCGGGCTGCCCGACGAGACGTCCCAGGCGAGCGAGTGCCCGACGACGACGAACAGCAGCGCGGCCGCCTTCGCCGCGTCGAGCACGCGGTCGCGGCCCGCCAGTGCCGACCGCATGTCGGGCCGCAGCTCCGTCGCCATGGCGCCACCCAAGGGCAGGGTCTCGACGGGGCTCGACCAGCAGCGGCAGGGTCTCGACGGGGCTCGACCAGCAGGTGGCGGGCTCGACCAGCAGCGGAGTGGTCTCGACGGGGCTCGACCAGCAGCAGCGGGTCAGCGGCCCACCAGGCGCGCGTGCCACTGCAGCGCCGAGACGTCGGTCAGCGACGCCACCTGGTCGACGACGACGCGCATCCGGGCGGCGTCGTCCGCGGCGGCCGCCCAGTCGGCGGCGAACGGCGCCTCGAGCGCCACGGGGGCGCGGTCGGCGAGCACCTCGACCAGGTCGGCGACGATCTCGCGCTGCGCCTGGTAGAGCGGCTCCTCCTCGCGAGGCGCCATGACGTACGCGACGGCGACGCCCTTGAGCGCGAGGATCTCGAGCGCCGTCTCGTCGGGCACGAGGAGCCGCGCGCCGTACCGGGTCAGGGCACCCGGCCCGTACACCTCGCGGGTGGCGGCCTGCGCGGCCCCGGTGAACCGCCCGATGAGCGAGCTCGTGAGGTCCTTGAGCGTGGCGAGCGCCCCGCGCGACCCGTCGAACTGGGTCATGAGCAGCCCCGACTCGCGCAGCCGCCCCAGTGCGGCGTCCAGGGCGTCCGCGGTGTGCCACGCCCCGTACCAGGCCTGCACCGCGTGGACGACGCGCGCCCGCTCGTCGGCCGACTCGAGCAGCGACAGGTCGACGCGCCCGCCGACGACGGCGTCCTCGACGTCGTGCACCGAGTACGCGATGTCGTCGGCCAGGTCCATGACCTGTGCCTCGATCGACCGGACGCCGTCGGGCGCGCCCTGGCGCAGCCATGTGAAGACGGGGACGTCGTCGGGGTAGACACCGAACTTCGCGGTCGCGGAGCCGTCGGGCCTGCGCGGTCCTTCGCCGAGCGCCCACGGGTACTTGACGGACGCGTCGAGCGAGGCTCGCGTCAGGTTCAGCCCGGCACCCTCGACCTTGGGCTCGAGGCGGGTGAGCAGGCGCAACGTCTGCGCGTTGCCCTCGAACCCACCGATGTCCTGGGCGACGAGGGCGAGCGCCCGCTCTCCGTTATGCCCGAAGGGCGGGTGGCCGAGGTCGTGGGTCAGGCAGGCGGCGTCGACGACGT
>CBINDH010000358.1:0-2902 GCA_966249365.1 uncultured Xylanimonas sp.
CGACGTCGGGGCGATCTGCGGCGCCGGGGCGTTGCCCGCCTTGAGGGCGGCGAGACGCGCCTCGAGCTCGACGTCCGCGTCGGACGCCTCGAGCTCCGCGAACTGCGAGTCGAGCGACGCTGCGGCGACCTCGGCCTGGCCGATGGCCTTGGCCTCCTCGCGGCGCACCGCCTCCTCGAAGCGGCCGAGCTCCGACGTCGGGTCGAGGACGTTGATCGAGCTGATCGCCGTCTGGACCGTCTGCTGCGCCTCGGCGGTCTTCGACCGGGCGATGAGCGAGTCACGCTTGCTCTTGAGCTCGTTGAGCTTGTCCTTCATGGTCGCCAGGCCCTGCTTGAGCTTGTCGACCGTCTGGCGCTGCGTGTCGATCATCGGCTGGGCCTGCTTGACCTCGGCCTCGGCGTCGAGCTGCTTGCGCAGGGCGACCTTCGCGAGCTGGTCGAACTTGTCCGCGTTGGCGGCGTCACCCGCGGCGCGGTACTCGTCCGCCTTGCGCGACGCGGCGAGCGCCTTGCCGCCCCACTCGGTGACCGCGGCGACGTCCTCGTTGTAGTCCTGCTCGGCCAGGCGCAGGTTGCCGATGGTCTGCGCGATGGCCTGCTCGGCCTCGGCGATGTTGTTGGTGTAGTCGCGCACGAGCTGGTCCAGCATCTTGCCCGGATCCTCGGCCCGGTCGAGCAGCGCGTTGATGTTGGCCTTCGTGAGCTGGGCGATGCGCCCGAGGATGCTCTGCTTCGCAGTCATGGGTACTCGTTTCCTCGTTGATCAGGGGTGATGCCCTTGAGTGGTGTTGACAAAACTATGGCTAGAAGCGGCCGCCGCGACCGGAACGTCCGCCGCCGCCACCGAGTCCGCCGCCACGGCCGCCGCCGAAGCCGCCGCCGCCGAACCCGCCGCCGATGGAGCCGCCGCCGAACCCGCCCGAGCGGGGCCGGCTGCCGCCACCGCCACCCGACCCGCGCAGGATCGAGTCGAGCAGGATGCCGCCCAGCACCATGCCCCCGACGTTCGTGCCGCCGCCCTGCTGCTGGCCCCAGCCGGAGACGTCCTGCTGGGCCATCTGTGCGGCGCTGCTCGCGTACCGCTCCGCCTGCTGCGCCCGGGCCAGCGCCGCGGACGGGTCCGAGGACGAGAGCTGGCGTGCCTCGCCGATGAGACGGACCGCCTCCGCGAGCCGCGTCCGCGCGTCCGGGCCGACGGCCTGACGACGGGTGGAGATGAAGTCGTCCGTGGCGCGCACCTGCGACTCCACCCGGCCGAGCGTGTCGCGCAGCAGCGCCGCGGCACGCGCGTCCGCCTCGGCCTTCTCGCGGGCCGGGGCGAGCGCCTCGTCGAGGGCGGCCTCCGCCGCGGTGAGGCGGGCCAGGGCGGCGAGCGGGTCGCCGCCCGCCTTGGCGGCCTGCGCCTGCGCGACCGCGGCCTGCGCCTCGGCCGTGGCCGGGGCGACCGTCGCGTTGCCCGCCGCCGCGATGACCGGTGCGAGCCGCTGCGCGTCCGCGATGTCCGAGGTGATCGACGCGATGCCCTTGTCGAGCTTCGGGCCGGCCTCGGCGAGCTCCTTGCCCGCGTTGTCGACGGCGTCGAGCAGGGTCACGGCCTGGCCGAGCGCGTTCTGCGCGCCGCGTGCCTGCGCGACCGCGGCGTTGCGGTCCTTGCCCTCCAGGGCGGCGCGGCCCTTGTCGACCGCGGCCCGGGCCTCCTCGACGAGCGTCGCCGCCTGGTCGGGGTTCGCGGACACGGACGCCAGCGCCGAGGCCGGGTAGGTCGCCGCGAGCGTCGACAGGGCCTGGCGGGACACCGCGACGCGCGACGTGATCTCGTCCGCGCGCTGCGACGTGTCGTCGAGGACCTGCGGGGCGCGCTCCGCGAGCTTGCGCAGCTCGTCGAACGACGACGTCTGCGCGTCGAGCGCGTCCGCGGCGCCGTCGACCAGGGTGATGATCTGCGTCAGCCACGCCCGCCTCTGCGCCTCCGGGTCCGGAGTCTCGTCGTCCAGGTGCTGGCGCAGCACGAACGCCTGCTGCACGTCGGTCTTCGCCTGCGTGAGCACCTGCTGGAACTCGGTCGTCGCCTCCAGGCCGAACTCCGCCTGCGCGAACCCGAGCTCCTGCTCGGAGGTCTTCAGCGCGTCGTCGATCGCGACGAGCGCCGTCGACGCCCGCTTGTCCAGCTCGTCCGTGGTCAGGCCCGCGAGCTCCTCGGGGCCCGTGGCCGCGGCCTGTCCGGCAGCCTTGCGCCGGTTGCGCCACCACAGCCAGCCGCCGACACCGCCCGCGACGGCGACGGCCCCGCCGATCGCCAGCGCGGCCCCGCCGCCACCGGACCCGCCACCGGCGCGGCGCACGATCGCGTCCGCGGCGTCGATCGCGACGGCACCCCAGTCACCCTCGCCCTCCGGGGCGTTGGCGGCCGCACGCGCCGCGTCACGTGCCGCGTTCTCGACGGCGTCGATGTCGGCCGACGAGAGGGGGACATCACCGGCGTACGAGAGGCCGTACTGCCGGTCCGCCGTCGCGACCGCCAGCAGGATGTCGTTGCGGCCCATCCCCGTCGCCGTCGCGGTCTGGTTGGCCCAGGTCAGGCCGTCCATGCCGTCGAACGACTCGACATAGGCCACGAAGAGCTGCAGCCCGGTCTCGTCGGCGACGCGGTCGAGGGCCTCGTGGACGTCGGGCGCGCGGTCGCCGAGGACGTTCGCGTGATCCGTGACGTCACCGTCGAGGGTGGTCAGCGGGGGCTCCGCGTGCGCGACCGACAGCACCGTCGGGGCGACGGCGTCGGGCAGCACCGCGGGGGCGACGACAAGGGCTCCGCCGATCAGGACGACAGCGGCGACGGCACGGGATGCGGGCACGCGATACGCGCTCGAGACAGGGAAGGTCACGCCATGATCGTGGACTCG
>CBINDH010000359.1:0-2896 GCA_966249365.1 uncultured Xylanimonas sp.
CTCGGCGGCCAGCTCCTCGGCGGTGGCGCCGGCGCGCAGCCGCGCCTGCAGGTCCCGCGGGCGCAGCGCCGGCTCCGGAGCCGCGGCGGCCGGGGCGACGTCGGCGGCAGGCGCCGCCGCACGCGGGACCTTCGCGACGGCGTCACGCAGCGCATCGGTGACGGGCAGGGCGTGTTCCGTGCCGTCAGGGCCGCGCAGGACGAGCGTGGCACCGTCCTGGTCGACCCTCACGAGCTCGAGCTCGGCCATGCTTTCCTCCTCGGCGGGCCGTGGCGCGGCTCCGCACCGGCGTACCTGACGGCTTCGAGCGTGCCACCGCAGACGGCGCCCGCGTGGCAGGCGCGACGGTGTGCCGCCGATCCGGGCACCGCCTCGCCGTGCACGATGTTCCCGTGACGGAGATCGGCGACTGGCTCACGGACCTTCCCTACGACACGGCGCTCGAGCTCGGCGGCGTGTTCTTCGCCGCCCTGTCCGGCGGGCTCGCCGGGGTGCGCAAGAGCTTCGACGCCTTCGGCGTGCTCGTCCTCGCGTGGGTCACCGGGCTCGGGGGCGGCGTCATCCGCGACCTGCTCATCGGCGACACACCGCCCGTCGGTATCTCCAACTGGAAGTTCGTGGTCACGGCGCTCGCAGCCGGTGTCGTCATCTTCTTCCTGCACCCGAGCGTGGCCCGCATGCGCCGGACCGTCATCGTGCTCGACGCGTGGGCGCTGGGATTCTTCGTGCTGCTCGGCACCACGAAGGGCCTCTCCTCGGGTGCCGGGCTGCTCGCCTCGGTGACCGTCGGCGTGCTGACCGGGATCGGCGGCGGCGTGCTGCGCGACATCCTCGTGGGCGAGGTGCCGCTCGTGCTCGCCGACCGCCAGCTCTACGCCATCCCGGCGTTCCTCGGCGCCGGGATCACGGCCGCGCTGTCGGCCACGGGGTGGCTGAGCCTGTGGACGCAGGCCGCGGTCGTCCTCGTCGTCAGCGGCATCCGGCTCGTCTCGCTGCGGCTCGGTTGGGTGGTGCCCGCGCCCGGTCCGGGCTGGAGCGGACGCTGGGGTGCACGTCGTCAGCGCACCCAGGAGAGGATGGGCGGGTGAGCCCCACCACCGTGCCCCCGCTGCCCCCCGGCGTCACCGTCGACTCCCTGCGCTCGCTCGCGACGTCGCTCGCGACCGAGGCCGGCGCCGTCATCCGCGCCAAGCGACCCGAGATCGTCGTCGTCGCCGACACCAAGTCGTCCGACGTCGACCCGGTCACGGCGATGGACCGCGCCGTCGAGGAGCTCATCGTCGCGCGCCTGGCGCAGGAGCGTCCCGAGGACGCGATCCTCGGCGAGGAGGGCGACGACGTGCCCGGCACGAGCGGCCTGACCTGGGTCGTCGACCCGATCGACGGCACCGTCAACTACCTGTACGGCGTCGCGTCCTGGTCGGTGTCGGTCGCCGTCGTCGCCGGACCGCCGGACCCCGCCCGCTGGACCGTGCTCGCCGGGTGCGTGCACGACGTCGTCGCCGACCGCACCTGGTCCGCGGGGCTGGGCCAGGGCGCGACCCTCGACGGCCGGCCGCTGCGGCCCGTCGAGCCCGCACCGCTGTCGCGCAGCCTCACGGCCACCGGGTTCGGGTACGCCGCCGCGCGTCGGACCTCCCAGGCCCGCGTGCTGACGCACGTGCTCCCGCGGGTGCGCGACATCCGCCGCCTGGGATCCGCCGCGGTCGACCTGTGCCTGCTCGCGCAGGGCTCCTACGACCTCTACTACGAGCGCGGCCTCAACCCGTGGGACATGGCGGCCGGCTCGCTCGTCGCCACCGAGGCGGGGGCCCGCGTCGTCGGGCTGCGTGGCGCGCCCGCCGGACGGGCGATGACGGTCGCGGGGCGGGGGCCCGGGCTCGACGAGCTCGTCGCCATCCTCGAGGCCGCCGACGCCGACGCCGACGATGGCGTGTGACGCACGCGTCCGTGGCGGCGAACGGCCCACGACCTGCGGTGTCGCCCCAGGTGACGGGTGTTTTCCGGCCGGTCGACCCGTATCGCCTCGCGCGGACTGTCCACATGGTGCACAATCCGTGGGCCGACCGGGAACAAATCCCGCGGCCTGAGCATTATCAGCGCGTACCGATCCCGACTCACGGAGCGTGACCCCACAGATGGCAACCGACTACGACGCCCCCCGCAAGAACGACGAGGACGTGGAGTCCGACTCCATCCAGGAGCTCCAGGCCCGCCGTTCCGACAAGACGTCGGGTGTCGTCGACGAGGACGAGACGGAAGCGGCGGAGGGCTTCGAGCTCCCCGGCGCCGACCTCTCCGGCGAGGAGCTGTCCGTCCGCGTCCTGCCGCGTCAGGCCGACGAGTTCACCTGCAGCCGCTGCTTCCTCGTCCACCACCGCAGCCAGCTCGCGTACGAGAAGGACGGTCAGCTCGTCTGCACCGAGTGCGCCGCCCGACGCTCGGCGACGATCGCTGACGCCAGCCGCTCCGGGCGTCGGCTCGACACCAGCCACGCGGGCGTGGGGTCGCGCGGGTCGGTGACGGGCACCAGCACCCCGCCCCGCACCCACGCGCGCAGGCACGCCCACGTCCGGGCGTCCGAGCCGGGCCCCAGCGCCGCCCGCACGCCCGCGCGGTCCAGCACGACCGGCTCGCCGAGGTCCGCCACCGGGATGTGGGCAGACCCCGCGCGCAGCTCCCCGCCCGCGACGACGACGGGGGTCGCCACCGCGACGACGGCGGTCGCCGCGGCCACCAGCCCCACGGCGGCGCCGAGCGCGGCGGCGCCCGGCCCCACCGGCAGCAGCACGACGGCCCCCACGAGCGCGGCGACCGGGACGAGCGCCCAGCCGAGCGGGCCGGGCCAGAGACGTTCGGCGTGGCGCGCCGCGGGACTGCTCATGCGCCCAGCATG
>CBINDH010000360.1:0-2892 GCA_966249365.1 uncultured Xylanimonas sp.
ACCCCGCCCCGGGGGTTCCCGGCCCCGCGAACGGGTGGGTGGGCGCGCCACGCCCCCCGGGGGGGGGGGGGGGGGGGGGTGGGGGCGGGGCGGCCGCCGTCGGCGCGGTCCGCGGTCGCGCGGGTTCGGCCGCGGCGGTGGGGGCCGTCCAGGGACGCGCCGGCTCGGCAGGAGCGCCGGCCGCGCTCCACGGGCGCGCGGGCTCGGCGGCCGCCGTCCACGGACGCACGCCGTCGGCGTCGGCGACGGGCGCGGGCACGCCCGGCAGCGGGACGGCGTCCATGCGCGGGGCGTCCTGCACGACGTCGGCACCCCGCGCGGTCAGCGCGGTCAGCGGTTTGACGCCCTCGGGACGGTCGACGAGCTCGGGCCGGTCGGGCGCCGAGGCCGGGTGGATGACGAGCGGCGAGACGTCGACGAAGCGCCGTCCGTCCGCCCCGTGCACGAGCCCGAGGCGCAGCACCTCGACGGGCATCGACGGCTGGCGGAGGAAGTCGACGGCGTTGAGCACGTCGTCGTCGGCGTCCTGGCAGATGACGATGAGGCGCACGCCGGGGCGGCCCTGCGCCGAGCGCGTGATGGGGACCGAGTCGTAGAACTCGGCGACGTCGCGCTGGAACGCCTGCGGTCCGCCGGCGTAGAGCGCGGCGAGCTGTCCGCGCGTCATCCGCCCGGCGGCGCCGGCGTGGTCGAGCGCGCGGCTCAGGGCGTCCTCGTCGAGCCGGGAGACCAGCTCGACGACGACGGGGGCACCCGCGGCGTCGAGCGCGAGCAGGTGCGGCTCGTCCGGGCCGACGCCCGGGGACACGGGGAAGATCTGCTCTCCGAGCAGCCCGTCGATGTGCGACTCGACCACGCGGTGCGCCGTCGTGCCGACGCCGGGGCGCGGACCCGGGACGATCTGGGGCCGGTCACCCTCGACCTCGAAGATGGGCAAGGGATCACCTCCACGGCTCTCTCGGTCCCGCGGCGCATCGTTGCGCGCCGGAGGCGCTCCGGGCGCACTCGCCGCATACCTTACGCGGCTCTTGCCCGCCACCGGAACGCCGCCCCGGGCAACCGCGGGCGAGGGCCTACGACCGGCCCTCGTCCTCCGCCTCGGCCGCGAGGATCTCCTCGACCCGTGCGACCTTCTCGTCGAGCTGCCCGGTGAACCCGGGCCGGATGTCGGCCTTGAGCACGAGCGACACGCGGTGCCCGCCGATGCCGACGGCGGCCGTGGCGGCCTTGATGACGGGCATCACCTCGTCCCACTCGCCCTCGATCTCGGTGAACATCGACGACGTGCGGTTGGGCAGCCCGGACTCGCGGACGATGCGCACCGCCTCGGCGACCTGCTCGGCGACGGACTCGCCCGCGCCAAGCGGGGCGACGGAGAAAGCGAAGACGGCCATGCCCGCCATCATGCCCGTAGGCTCGTCGCCGTGGAGCAACCTCGTGTGACCGTGCTGGCCGGTGGTGTCGGAGGGGCTCGGCTCGCGCACGGGTTCGCGCGCGCCGGCACCCGCCTCGACGTCGTCGTCAACGTCGGCGACGACACCGAGCTGCACGGCCTGTGGATCTCCCCCGACCTCGACACGGTCATGTACACGCTCGCCGGGCTCAACGACGAGGAGCGCGGCTGGGGGCTGCGCGGCGAGTCGTACGCGACCCTGACGCAGCTGTCGGTCCTCGGCGAGGACACGTGGTTCACGCTGGGCGACAAGGACCTCGCGACGCACGTCGCGCGCACGGCACGGCTGCGGGCGGGCGTCCCGCTGAGCGCGGTCACGGCGCAGCTCGCGGCCGCCCTGGGCGTCGAGGCGCGGCTGCTGCCCGTCTCGGACGACCCGATCGCCACCCTCCTCGACACCCCGTCGGGGCGGCTCGCGTTCCAGGAGTACTTCGTGCGTCGCCGCCACGCGGACGCCGTGCTCGGCATCACCTACGCGGGCCTGGCCGCGGCCCGCCCCGCGCCCGGCGTCCTCGATGCCGTGACCGGTGCCGACGTCGTGGTGATCGCGCCGTCGAACCCGTTCCTGTCGGTGCTGCCCGTCCTCGGCGTCGCCGGGGTGCGCGAGGCGGTGGAGACGACGACGGCGCGGCGCATCGCCGTGAGCCCGATCGTCGGTGGGCAGGCCATCAAGGGCCCGGCGGCGCAGATCCTCGAGTCGCTCGGGCACGAGGTCTCGGCGCTCGGCGTCGCGCGCCTCTACACCGGTCTCGCCGACGTCATGGTGGTCGACGACGAGGACGCCGCCCTCGAGACGGCGATCCGGGACCTGGGCTTCGACGTCGTCGTCACGAACACGGTCATGGGTGGCCCGGACGGCCGCGAGCGCCTCGCCCGCGAGCTGCTGACCCTCGCATGACGCCGGTCGTCGCGGTCGTCCCGTTGCGGGACGGCGTCTCCGGCAAGTCGCGGCTGGCCGCGCACCTGGCTCCCGAGGAGCGGCGGCGCCTGGTGACGGTCCTGGCCCGGCACGTGCTCGGCACCCTGTTCGCGTACCCGCTCGACGAGATCGTCGTGGTGACGGCCGACCCGGAGTTCACGGCCGAGGTGCTGGGCGACGTGCTGCCCCCGTTGACGGTGCTGGCCGAGCCGCCCGGCCGTCCTGGTCTCGACGCGGCGCTCGACGCCGCGCGCGAGCACGTCCGGGAGTCGGTGTGGGGGGCCCGCCTGCTGGTCGCGCACGCCGACCTTCCCCTGCTGACGGTCGACGACGTCGACGCGCTGCTGCACGCCGAGGCCGACGTCGTCGTCGCGACCGACCGGCACGGCACCGGCACGAACCTGCTCCTCCTGCCCGCCGACGCCGACTTCACGTTCCGGTTCGGGCCGGGCTCGCGCGCCGCGCACGAGGCGGAGGCCCAGGCCCGCGGGCTGCGCGCCGTCGTCGTCGACCGGCCGGG
>CBINDH010000361.1:0-2861 GCA_966249365.1 uncultured Xylanimonas sp.
CCGCCGTCACCTTCGTCGACTGGGACGACGTGCCGCGCTGGTCGCTCATCGACAAGGCGCTCGAGACCGGTCACCCGGAGCCCGTCGAGACCTACTCGACGTCGCCGCACCTGTTCTCCGACCTCAGCATCCCCGAGGGCACCAAGGGCCGCCTCCCGCAGTCGAAGCGCACGCTCGCGGGACTCGAGGCCGAGGAGCTCGAGGACCTCGGCGAGACCGGCAAGCGCACGACGCCGCAGCGCGCCCAGGGCACCCGCTCGGGGGGTTCGCGCGACGGCGGCGGCCGGTCGGGCGGCGGACGTCAGCGTTCCGGGCGCGACGGCGGCCGGTCGCGCTCGGGTGAGCGGACCGGTTCGAGCGAGCGTCCTGCCGACGGCGCCGCGTCGTCGGGCGCGCCCGCGTCGTCCGCGACGGCGGAGGCCGGGGCGGAAGGCACCTCGCGTCGTCGCTCGCGCAACCGTCGCCGGACGCGCGGCGGCCGCCCGACGGGTGCCGGCGAGGCGACGCAGGCCCCCGCCGAGGGCTGACAGCCCCTCGGCTGGTTGAGCCCCGTCGAAATCACCCCGACCCGCACGACGAGGGGGTTTCGACGGGGCTCAACCAGCATCTGGGTCGGTCTCGACGGGGCTCGACCAGCATGTGCGCGCTAGGTTCCCCACATGCAGCTCAGGTTCACCGCGCACCTCTGGCAGTGGCAGACGCGCACCGACTCATGGTGGTTCGTCACCGTCCCCCAGGACCTGTCCGACGTGCTCGCCGAGCTGCCGCTGCCGCCCCGCGGCTTCGGGTCCATCAAGGTCACGGTGACGATCGGCGCGACGACGTGGTCGACGTCGGTGTTCCCGAGCGACGAGCAGAAGGCCTACGTCCTGCCCGTCAAGAAGGCCGTGCGGCGGGCAGAGGGCATCGAGGACGGCGGGATCGTCGACGTCGTGCTCGAACCGGTGCGGTGAGGTCACGCGGCGGCGCGGACGAACTCCGTGACCGCCGTCGCGATCATCTGCACCGCGATGGCCGCGAGCAGCAGACCGGCGATCCGGGTCACGAGCGTCACGCCGGACTCGCGCAGCACCCGCTTGATCGGACCGGCGAACCGCATCGCCAGGTAGACGCACACGTGCACCGCGACGACGCCGAGCACGATCGCCACCCAGTGCGCGACGACGGACTCGTCGGCGTCGAGGCGTCGCTGCACGAACACCATCGTGGCGACGATGGCGCCCGGCCCGGCCAGCAGCGGCGTGCCGAGCGGCACCAGCGCCACGTTGACCTCGCCGCCCTTGGCGGGTGCGGGCTCCTCCATCTTGCCCGTCAGCAGCTCCATCGCGACGAACAGGAGCAGCAGGCCGCCCGACGCCTGCAGCGCCGGCAGCGAGATGCCCATGTACTGCAGGAGCTGCTGGCCGAACGCGGCGAAGACGACGATGACGCCGAACGCGACCAGGATCGCCTGCCGGGCAGCACGGTTGGCCTGCTTCGGCGTCATGCGGCTCGTCAGCGCGAGGAACACCGGCACCGTGCCGGGCGGGTCCATGATCACGAACAAGGTCACGAAGACCTCCGTGAACAGCGCGACGTCCAGGATCCCGTTCACGGGCGCAGTACCTCCAGCATTCCTTCGTCCTCGATCTGGGCCAGCACCTCGGGGGCGGTGGTGTTCTCGCCGATCCGGTTGGGCTTGCCGGCCCCGTGGTAGTCGCTCGACCCCGTGACGAATAGCCCGAGCGCCCGCGCGACCTCGCGCAGGCGGGCGCGCGTCGCCTCGTCGTGGTCGCGGTGGTCGACCTCGAGACCGGCCAGGCCCGCCGCCGCGAGCTCCTCGATCCGGTCCTCGCCGACGATGCGGCCGCGCTGCGCGGCACCGGGGTGCGCGAACACCGGCACCCCGCCCGCGGCGCGGATGACCCGCACGGCCGTGACCGAGTCCGGCGCGGTGTGCGGCACGTAGTAGCGCGTGCCCGCGCGCAGCATCGTCGCGAACGCCTCGTCGCGCGTGGCGACGACGCCCGCGGCGACGAGCGCGTCGGCCAGGTGCGGGCGGCCGACCGTGGCGTCCTCGCCCGTGTGGGCCAGCACGTCCTCCCACGTGATCGGGTAGTCCTCCCCCAGCAGTGCGGCCATCCGTTCGAGCCGGGTCAGGCGCGAGGCGCGCGTGCGCTCCAGCTCGCGGACCAGGTCCGGGTGCGTCGGGTCGTGCAGGTAGGCGAGCATGTGGACGCTGATGTGGTCGGAGGTCGTGGAGATCTCCGCGCCGCGCACCAGCGCGACGCCCGTCCGCGCGGCAGCCTCGGCGGCCTCGTCCCAGCCCGCTGCGGTGTCGTGGTCGGTGAGCGCGACGACGGCGAGCCCGGCCCGGGCGGCGGCCTCCACGACCTGCCCCGGGGCGTCGGTGCCGTCCGACGCCGTCGAGTGGGTGTGCAGGTCGATCACGGAGGTCACAGTACGCGGGCAGCGGCCCCCTGGCCCTGGCGGGGCTGTCCCAGGCGACTCCCAGCGCGACGCGCGACCATGGAGTATGGAACTCGAACCGGCCGTCGTCCTCGTGCACGGGATGCGCACGTCGTCGGCCATCTGGGCCCCGCAGCTCGACCACCTGCAGGCGAGCGGGTACGACGCCGTGGCCGTCGACCTTCCCGCACACGGCGTGCTCCGCGACGAGCGGTTCTCCCTGCCGCGCGCGTTCGAGGTGATCGACGAGGCGGTGGGCAGCTTCGGGTCGGGCCGGCCGGTCGCTCTCGTGGGGCTGAGCCTCGGCGGGTACACGTCGCTCGCGTACGCGGCCCGCGACGCCGCGTACGGCCACACGGGTGCCGGCCGGACGCACGACGCACGCCTCGCGGGCGTCGTCGCCGCCGCGTGCT
>CBINDH010000362.1:0-2856 GCA_966249365.1 uncultured Xylanimonas sp.
CGGGGCTCAACCGGCATCACGGGTCGGGTTTCGACGGGGCTCAACCGGCATCACGGGTCGGGTTTCGACGGGGCTCAACCGGCCTCACGGGTCGGGTTTCGACGGGGCTCAACCGGCCTCACCGGTCGGGTTTCGACGGGGCTCAACCGGCATCACGGGTCGGGTTTCGACGGGGCTCAACCGGCATCACGAGTCGTGGTTTCGACGGGGCTCAACCAGCACCGCCTTCGAGGGGCCGCAGGTCCTTGCGGGCCGCGCGTCCGCGCTGGGACGATGCGCGGCGTGACGGACTCCACGGCAGGCGGCTCGACGTCGGACGAACGCCGGCCACTTGACGTGCGCGGGCTGCGCCGCCTCGTCGCCGGGGGAGTGGCAGCGCTGAGCCTCGTCGTCGTCGGGGGCCTCCTCGCGGCGACCTGGAGGGCCGACGCCACCGCGGACACGGCGCCGCCGTCGCTGATCGCCGACGGCGCGCGCGTGCTGGTCGAGCACGGCGCGGCGGCACCCACGCAGGAGCCGCCGTACCTGACGCTGATCTTCCCGCTCCTGCGGGCGGCGCAGGGCGAGGACCCGCGCACCGTCGGCATCGACGCGGCCTACCACCACGGCGCCGTGGTCGTGCGGGTGTGCGACTCCCCGTCCGAGCTGCCGGTGTCGACGACGATCTGCGCGACCGACGGCTGGTCGGTGTTCCGCGAGGAGCGCGTGGGGGACCGGCTCGTGCAGGTCGCCGTGGACTCGGACTGGAACGTGCCGGCCGGCACGACCGAGGTGCCGGAGGGCGACCGGATCGCGGAGGGCCTGTGGTGGTGGTCGACCGTCCCGTTCCGTGGCACGACCGCACCCGCCTGGCTCGCCGACGAGGCAGCGGACGCCGCCCCGCCCGGCTCCGGGATGTTCGGCTGACCCGCCCGGCGACGGTGCGATTTCACAGCGTTGACCTGCGCTGACGTGCCCGTCGTGAGGACGTTGCGAGCACGCCTCCGGCGTGGCATATAGTTCGGCCACCGGACACACCGGCGCACGGGAACCACGGCGCAGCGGACGACGGCACCCCCCTCAGGTTCTACCGCCAAGGAGCACACCCATGCCCCTGTCCTTCCGTCCTGCCTCGGAGCCGGAGCCCGCCTTCGACGCGGCCTCCGACGTCGCCGACGAGGCGCTCACGGACCGCACCGCCGCCGCGTTCGAGCAGGTGCTCGCTGACGCGCTCGGTGTGGACGCGGCCGTGGCGCTCGAGGAGGCCGCGCCCGACGTGCCTGCGCACGACGGGCCCGAGCTTCCCGTCCTGGGCGACGCGCTGCGCTCCCGCGAGCCGTGGGCCGCTCCGACGTGGGCGTCCGACCGCCCCTTCAAGGTTCCGGGTGGCAACGCCGAGGGTGCCGAGGGCCCGGCGCCCGCGACGACGACGGACCCGGTCGGTCCGGCCGCGGCACGCCCCGAGCTGCCCGCGGCGACCGCCCGCGCCGACGCCGCCATCATGGCCGCGCTGCGTCGCGGGCGGCCGCTCGACGAGGCGGTCGTCGGCGTCGTGCGTGACGCCGACCGGGCCGCGTGGGTCGACCTGCGCGCGCTGTGCCACTCGCTCGCCGACCAGCCCGCCACCCGCACGGCCGGCGTGGCCGGGGCGGGCGTGCTCGCGCTGCGCGCCGGCGTCCGTGACCTCGCCTGGGACCTGCTGCACGGCATCGACCCGGCCGACGCGGGGCGCCTCGCACCCGCCGAGTACCTGCGTGCGGGCATCGCCGCGCGCGCGGTCGAGTCGCTGCACCAGGCCGCGCTGTGGGTGTGCGACGGCGTGGTCGACGACGCTCCGACCCTGCTCGAGCTCGCCCAGTGCTTCCTCGCCGCCGACGAGCCCGCCGCTGCCCGCGAGGCGACCCGCGCGGCCCGCGTCGTGCTCGCCGGCGCGGAGACCGCGGGCGCGGAGTCGCTGCGCGCGTCGCTCGACTACCTCGACCCGTGGATCGAGCGCGCCCTCGATGTCGTCACCGGCGCGCGGCGCGCCCCCGAGGTCCCGGCCGGGCACGTGTCGTTCGCCGTCATCGACTACAAGGCCCCCGACGAGCGGGTGTCGTCGTCGAACATCGGCGACAACGTGCAGACCGTCGCCGCGCTGACGCACCTGCTGCGGCACGACGGCGTGCGGCTGCACGCGGCGGGGGAGGCCACCGGCGAGGCCGAGCCGGAGACGGTGGAGCTCACCGAGGCGATCCGCGAGCTCCAGGCCCGGGTGCGGCCCGAGCACGTCCTGCCCGGACCCGACGGCGGCGTCGACGTCGACCTCACCGTCGTCCAGCGCGACGTCACGCACCTGGGTCTCGTGCCCGAGAACACGTGGATGCTCGCCTTCGGGTGGTACATGCACAACCAGTTCGACCTGCGGTTCGACTTCCCGTTCCACCCGAACCTCAACCCGCTGTTCGTGAGCTTCCACGTCAACAAGCACGCGATCCTCACGCCCGCCGCCGTCGAGTACCTCAAGGCGCACGGCCCCATCGGCTGCCGCGACTGGACCACCGTGCACCTGCTGCTCAACGCGGGCGTCCCGGCGTTCTTCAGCGGCTGCCTCACGACGACGATCGACACGGTGTTCCCCCCGACGTACGACGCCGCGGGCGCCGACGCCCCGACGGCGTACGTCGACGTGCCCGCACAGGCTGACGGCGACCACATCACCCAGCAGTACCCGGCCGTGCGGGCTGCGTCGGCCGCGGCGAACATGCGCGAGGCCGTCCGGCTGCTCGACTCGTACCGCACGCACTACGGGCGCGTCGTCACGAGCCGCCTGCACTGCTTCCTGCCGTCGTGGTCGATCGGCGCGAACGTCGACTTCCGGCCCAAGAACGACGCCGA
>CBINDH010000363.1:0-2838 GCA_966249365.1 uncultured Xylanimonas sp.
GAGCAGCGCGAGGTCGCCACCGCGCTGCGCGGCCCCGTCGTCGTGCTCGCCGGCGCCGGCACGGGCAAGACGCGCGCGATCACCCACCGCATCGCCTACGGCGTGCGCACCGGCGTCTACAAGCCCACCACGGTGCTCGCCCTGACGTTCACCGCGCGGGCCGCGGGCGAGATGCGCACCCGCCTGCGCGACCTCGGCGTCGCCGGCGTGCAGGCCCGCACGTTCCACGCCGCGGCGCTACGGCAGCTCTCGTACTTCTGGCCCAAGGTCATCGGCGGCGCGCCCAGCAGGATCCTCGAGCACAAGGCCCCCCTCGTGGCCGAGGCCGCCCGCCTCGTCGGGGTCAGCGTCGACCGCGTCGCGGTGCGCGACCTCGCCTCGGAGATCGAGTGGGCCAAGGTCGGCCTCGTCGCCCCGGAGGACTACGAGCGGCGGGCGCTCGCGGCGGGCCGTCCGGCCCCGACGGGCTTCGACCATCACCAGGTCGCCCGCCTGGCCACGGCGTACGAGGACGTGAAGTCGGAGCGCGGCGTCATCGACTTCGAGGACGTGCTGCAGATCCTCGCGGGCATCCTCACCGAGCACCGGGGCATCGCCGACGAGGTGCGTGGCCAGTACCGCCACTTCGTCGTCGACGAGTACCAGGACGTCTCCCCGCTCCAGCAGCTCCTGCTCGACCAGTGGCTCGGCGACCGCAAGGAGCTCTGCGTCGTCGGCGACCCGTCGCAGACCATCTACTCGTTCACGGGGGCGACGCCCCGCTACCTGCTCGAGTTCCGCCGGCGGTTCCCGCAGGCGCACGAGGTCCGCCTCGTGCGCGACTACCGCTCGACGCCGCAGGTCGTCCACCTCGCCAACGAGCTGCTGCGGCGGGGCAAGGTCAGAGGCGCGCTCGAGCTGCGTGCGCAGCGCCCCGCCGGGGCGCCGGTCGCGTTCACCGCGTACGACGACGACGACGCGGAGGCGGCGGGCGTCGCGGCCAAGGCGGCGCGGCTCGTCGCGGCAGGCACGCGACCCAGCGAGATCGCGGTGCTGTACCGCACCAACGCGCAGTCGGAGGCGTTCGAGGCCGCGCTGTCCGACGCCGGGATCGGCTACCAGGTGCGCGGCGGCGAGCGGTTCTTCCAGCGCAAGGAGGTCCGCGACGCGGTCGTGCTGCTGCGCGGTGCCGCGCGCTCCGCCGACCCCGACCAGCCGATGCCCGAGCAGGTCCGTGACGTGCTGACGACGGCCGGTTGGCAGGAGAAGCCGCCCGCCGCCCGCGGCGCGGCCCGCGAGCGGTGGGACTCGATGCAGGCGCTCGTCGCGCTCGCCGACGACCTGGCGCGCGCGGCGGAGCGCGAGGGCCGCACGCCGACGATCGCGGACCTGGTCGCCGAGCTCGAGGAGCGCGCCGCCGCCCAGCACGCGCCGACGGTCGAGGGTGTCACGCTCGCGTCCCTGCACGCCGCGAAGGGCCTCGAGTGGGACGCCGTCTTCCTCGCCGGGATGAGCGAGGGCCTCATGCCGATCTCGCTCGCCGAGACGGACGACGCCGTCGCCGAGGAACGCCGCCTGCTCTACGTCGGGGTCACGCGCGCCCGCCTGCACCTCGAGATCTCGTACGCCCGGGCACGGGCCGGCAGCACCCGCGCGAGCCGCAAGCGCACCCGTTTCCTCGACGGCCTGTGGCCCGACGACGGCGCCCCACGCGCCCGGGCGGGTGCACGGCGGACGACGCTCCTGACGGGTGAGGCCGACCCGGCGCTCTTCGAGGCGCTGCGCGAGTGGCGCCGGACGGTCTCCGCCGAGATCGACAAGCCCGCGTACACGGTCCTGACCGACGCGGTGCTGGCCGCGATCGCCGAGGTGCGTCCGACCAGCACGATGCAGCTCGCGCGGATCCACGGCATCGGGCCCGCGAAGATCGACCAGTACGGCGCCGCGGTGCTCGCCGTGGTGGCCTCCGCGACTGGTTCGAAAAGTTCTTCGTAAATAAGTTGTGGCGCCCGGACGTATCAGGTCTATCCTCAGAACGTCCCTGATGGAGCAGGCGTGTGCCGAGAGGCAGTCGCCCGATCGAATGAAGGAGGTGGAAGCAGTGGAGTTCATGAACAACCAGACGATGGCCATCGTCCCCGCGCACACGCTGGGCTTTGACATGCCGTCGCGTCTGCGTGCGTTCGCGTCCAAGCGCCCGGGGTACATCTCTGTCGCCGCAACGAAGCACACGTGGCTCGACAGCTTCCGCCTCGCACCCGACTCCGCTTCCGGGAACCCTCCGGCGTAGATCGCCGAAGCCCCAGGCCGCGGAGTCCACCAAGGATCCGCGGCTTTCCCGTCTCACCACCGATGAGACGGACTCCCGCCGCAGGTCCTGTAGAGCCGAAGACGACTTACAGAATCCTGACGGAGGATCTCGTGCGACTCGCGCACCTGCTGGACGAGCGGTACCTGGAGACGGCTCCCGGTGCTGCTGCCTGGACACCTCACCAACCCCTGCCCGCCGACGCCGCCATGGACACCGCCTTCGAGGCGGTCATGAACGGTGTCCTTCCCTGCCGCACCCACGACCCGGAGCTGTGGTTCGCCGAGCACACCGCCCAGGTCGAGGAGGCCAAGGCCCTGTGCCGCACCTGCCCTCTGATCGAGGGTTGCCTCGCCGGCGCCATCGACCGCGCCGAGCCCTGGGGCGTCTGGGGCGGCGAGGTCTTCGTGGACGGCGTGATCGTGGCCCGCAAGCGCGGCCGCGGACGCCCCCGCAAGAACGAGTCGACTCTCGCGGACTCGACTCCTGCCGCTGCGGCGGTGGCCTCGGCCACCGCCGCAGCGTGACCCTCACGCGGCTCCGGCCGCGCG
>CBINDH010000364.1:0-2835 GCA_966249365.1 uncultured Xylanimonas sp.
GCCGATCCCGACGAACCGGCCGATGATCCGCATCGACCAGCCCGACCTCGTCTACAAGAACGAGGAGGGCAAGTTCGCGGCCGTCGTCGCCGACATCGTCGAGCGCCACGCCAAGGGCCAGCCGGTGCTCGTGGGCACCACGTCGGTCGAGAAGTCGGAGTACCTGTCCGGGCTGCTGCGCAAGGCGGGCGTGCCCCACTCGGTGCTCAACGCGAAGGAGCACGCGCGCGAGGCCTCCGTGGTCGCGCTGGCGGGTCGCAAGGGCGCCGTGACCGTGGCGACCAACATGGCCGGCCGCGGTACGGACATCATGCTGGGCGGCAACGCCGAGTTCGTCGCGGTGCAGACGATGGCCGACCGCGGGTACGACGCCGTGGAGCGCCCGGAGGAGTACGAGGCGGCCTGGCCCGAGGTCCTCGAGCAGGCCAAAGCGTCGGTCAAGGCCGAGCACGAGGAGGTCACGGCGCTCGGCGGCCTGTACGTGCTGGGCACCGAGCGGCACGAGTCCCGCCGCATCGACAACCAGCTCCGCGGCCGTTCCGGCCGCCAGGGCGACCCGGGCGAGTCCCGCTTCTACCTGTCGATGCAGGACGACCTGATGCGCCTGTTCAACTCGGGTCTCGCCGAGTCGATGATGAACCGCGCCGGGTTCCCCGACGACGTGCCGCTCGAGTCGAAGATGGTCACGCGCGGCATCCAGTCCGCGCAGTCGCAGGTCGAGGCGCGCAACTTCGAGATCCGCAAGAACGTCCTCAAGTACGACGACGTGCTGTCCCGTCAGCGCGAGGTCATCTACGCGGAGCGCCGCCGCGTGCTCGAGGGCGAGGACCTCGCCGAGCAGATCACCCACTTCCGCACCGACGTCATCACGGCGTACGTCGACGGCGCCACGGCCGAGGGTACGCCCGAGACGTGGGACCTCGAGGGCCTGTGGACTGCGCTCAAGTCGGTCTTCCCGGTCTCGATCACGGTCGACGACATCATCGAGGAGGCCGGCGGCATCGCCAAGGTCACGCGCGAGATGGTGCTCGAGGAGCTCCTCTCGGACGCGCAGGTCGCCTACGACGCGCGCACCGAGGCTCTCGGCGAGGCCGGCATGCGCCAGCTCGAGCGCCGCGTGGTGCTGTCGGTGCTCGACCGCAAGTGGCGTGAGCACCTGTACGAGATGGACTACCTCAAGGAGGGCATCGGCCTGCGGGCCATGGCCCAGCGCGACCCGCTCGTCGAGTACCAGCGCGAGGGCTTCCAGCTCTTCTCGGCGATGACCGACGCCATCAAGGAGGAGTCGGTCTGGTTCCTGTACAACCTCGAGGTCCAGGTGCAGCAGGCGCCGGTGGTCGACGCCGCGTCGGCGGCCGCTGCCGCGGGTTCCGCGCCGGCGCTGGCCGTGGACGGTACCGCCGCTCCCGCCCCCGCCGCCGCGGCTCCTGCCGCCGCTGCGCCCCCCCCCGCTGCCGCTCCTGTGGCGCCGGCTCCCGCCGCGAAGGCGCCCCCTGCCCAGCCGGTCGCCCCCGTGCGGCGGGGCCAGGGCCTCGACGGCCCGAGCCGTCAGACGCCGCTGTCGTACAGCGGCCCGAGCGAGGGTGGCACTGGCGCCACGGACGGCGACGCCGCACGCCGTTCGCGGCGCGCGCTCCACGGCGAGGCGCAGACCACCCAGGCCGACGGGCGCACGTTCCCGGGTACCCCGCGCAACGCGCAGTGCCCGTGCGGCTCGGGCAAGAAGTACAAGATGTGCCACGGGCTGAACGAGGCCTGAGACACCGGCGAAAGGCCCCCGGTCCCGCGCGTGCGGGGCGGGGGCCTTACGCATGTCCGCGACGACGGCGCCCCGTCTCAACCGAGGTCGAGGACGGCGATACGCCACTGCCCCCGGTGGGCTTCGAGCCGCACGGCGGCGGCGCGGCACCGCCCCTGGTCCTCGACGACGACGGACGCCTCGGCCGTGTCCCCGCGACGCTCCAGGCGGATGCGCCGCACTTGGACGGGCCGGGCGCTGCGAGCACCGTCGTCCGGCGCGAGCGCCTCGCGCAGGAGACGCGCGCGCTCGGTGAGCTGGTCGAGCACCAGCGGGGTCAGCCAGCGCGCGAGCTGGGCGGCCGGCCGGTCGCCGCGCAGCACCTCGACCGCGGCGCGGACGACGGTCGCGCACGTCGCGGTGGGGTCGGGCAGCGCGGGAGCCGGCCGCTCGGTCACCGGGCGGGCAGCCGACAGGTCCGCGACGACGTCGTCGGCGGCATAGCGGCGGTCGGTGCCCAGGCGCACGCGACGGACGCGAGGGGGACGGGTCGATGCCTGCGGCGGGCGGCCCGGCCGCTGCGGCACCCCGGTGACGCGAAGCGTGCGGGCGGTGCCGGACGTCGTGGTGGACATGCGTGCCTCCGTCGGAGCGGTAGTCATGGATGGTCGTCGCGTGGTGCGCGTCAGGCGGGTGCGGAGAGGACCTGGCCGGGGAGGATGACGTCGGGGTCGTCGCCGATCACGGACCGGTTGGCGTCGTGCCAGCGCGTGGTCGCGGCGAGGATCTCGGCGTCAGACGGCTCCCCGCCCAGCCATCGCGCGGCGATGTCCCAGAGCGTGTCGCCGCGGAGCACCACGACGGTCCCGTCGTCGTCGGGCGCCGTGACCGGGCGCGACACGGGGACGGCGGCGGCGACGGGAGCGGCGGCCGGCGTCTCGGTCGCCGGCGCGGTCGCGGACTCGGTCGCCACCTTGGCACGCGACGGCGTCTCGTCGGAGGCGACCTGGTCGGAGGCGACCTCGTCGGGCCGCTCCGCCGTCGGCCGCCACGACAGGTCGAGCCCGACCGTCGCGCCGCCCGTTGACGGAGCGCCG
>CBINDH010000365.1:0-2835 GCA_966249365.1 uncultured Xylanimonas sp.
GCGCCGGTCGGCAGGGAAGACGGCTGTCATGCCGTCACACTACGGACTGGTGCGCGCTCCGGGCAGCACCTTTCAGGGAACCAGCAGCACCTTGCCCGTCGTGCGGCGCCCCTCGAGCGCGCGGTGCGCCTCGGCGGCGTCGGCCAGCGGATACGTTGCCCCGACGCGGACGTCGAGGTCCCCGGACGCCGCCGCGCCGAGCACCTCCCTGGCGCGCCACTCGAGCTCGCCGCGCGTCGCGAGGTAGTGCCCGATCGTCGGCCGGGTGAGGAACAGCGAGCCGTGCCGGTTGAGCGCCTGCGGGTCGAACGGCGGCACGGGACCCGACGCCGCACCGAACAGCACGAGCATGCCGCGCGGCCGCAGCGAGGCGAGCGACGCCTCGAACGTGGTCCGGCCGACGCCGTCGTACACGACGTGGACGCCCGCGCCTCCGGTCAGGTCGCGCACGGCGGCGGGCAGCTCGGCCGTGATGTCGGCCATGGCCGCGTAGTCGATGGTGTGCGCGGCGCCCGCGCCGTGCGACAGCGCGGCCTTCTCGGGCGACGAGACGGTCGTGACGACCCGTCCGCCGCGCGCGGTGGCGAGCTGCGTAGCGAGCAGCCCGACGCCGCCGGCCCCCGCGGTCAGCAGCACGTCGTGCCCCGGGCCGACCTCGAACGTGGAGCTCACCAGGTAGTGCGCCGTCATGCCCTGGAGGAGCAGCGCGGCCGCGTCGGTCAGCTCGAGCCCCGCGGGCACCGCGACGGCGTGGGCGGCGGGCACGAGCGCGAGCTCGGCGTACGACCCGGGCGCGTCCGCCCAGGCGACGCGGTCGCCGACGGCGAACCCCGTGACTCCCTCACCGGTCTCGACGACGACGCCCGCGCCCTCGACGCCGACGACGTGCGGGTACTGCATCGGGTACACGCCGGCGCGGCGGTAGGTGTCGATGAAGTTCACGCCCGCGGCGGCGACCTGGACGAGGAGCTGCCCAGGCCCGGGCGACGGGTCCGGCAGCTCGACCGACGTCAGGACCTCGGGACCGCCCGCCTCGCGGGCCTGGACTGCGCGCATGTCCCGGAGCCTACTCAGACCGCCTCGCGCGTCAGCGCCCGAGCTCGGCGATCAGCACGCGGTCGTGACCGTCGGTCCACGGCGCGTGCCGCGTGACGGCGAGCCCGGCGGTCGCGGCGAACGCGTGCAGCTTCTCGAGCGAGTCGTAACGGTCGTGGTGCACGGGAAAGGTGGGCGGCGGCGGGGTCCCGGGCCGGTGGTGGTGGTGGGTGGGGTCGAAGCCCTGGAACGTCGCCGTCACGACGCGGCCAGCAGGCCGCAGCACGCGGACCCACTCGGCGAGCGCGGCGTCGCCGTCGTCGATGAGGTGCAGCGCGGTGACGCAGGTGACGAGGTCGAACGAGGCGTCGGCGAAAGGGAGCGCGGTGGCGTCGCCCTCGACGAGTTCGGCGCCGGGGAGCGCGGCGCGCGCGACGGCGAGCATGCCGGGGGACAGGTCGATCCCGGTGAGCCGGAGGTCGGCCGACCGCGAGCGCAGCGCGCGCAGGGCGAGCCCGGTGCCGGTGGCGGCGTCGAGCACGTCGTGGACGGGGCCGAGCGTGACGAAGCCGGCCACGGCGGCGGCGAGGTCGCGGTGCATGGCGCTGTCGTCGTACTGGGCGGCTCGCCCGTCGAACCGCTCGCGCACGGCGCTGGTGATGTCCATGATGCTCACCGTAGGGCGTCCCACGCCGCGAGCGGCAGTGTTGGTTCTATGCATGGGTATGTATAGTCATGCACATGACGAGTTCCCAGCGGATCCGGGTCGCCGTGTCCGGCGCCTCCGGCTACGCGGGCGGGGAGTTCCTCCGCCTCGCCGCCCAGCACCCGCACCTCGAGATCGGCGCGCTCACCGCGCACTCCAGCGCCGGCGCCACCCTCGGCAGCCTGCAGCCGCACCTGCGCTCGCTCGCCGACCGCGTGCTCGAGCCGACGAGCGTCGAGGCGCTCGCGGGCCACGACGTCGTCGTGCTCGCGCTGCCGCACGGCGCGTCCGGCGAGATCGCGGCCCAGCTTCCCGACGACGTCGTCGTGCTCGACCTCGGCGCCGACCACCGCCTCGCCGACGCCGCCGCCTGGGAGAAGTTCTACGGCAGCGCGCACGCGGGGACGTGGCCCTACGGCCTGCCCGAGCTCATCCATGCCGACGGCACCCGGCAGCGCGAGCAGCTGCGCGGCGCCCGGCGCATCGCCGTCCCGGGCTGCAACGTCACCGCCGTCACCCTCGGCCTGCAGCCGGGCGTCGCGGCGGGGCTCGTCGAGGCCGACGACATCGTCGCCGTCCTCGCGAACGGCTACTCCGGCGCGGGCAAGTCGCTCAAGCCGCACCTGCTGGCCTCCGAGGCGCTCGGTGCCGCGTCGCCGTACGCCGTCGGCGGCACGCACCGGCACATCCCGGAGATCCAGCAGAACCTCGCCGTCGCCGGGGCGAGCGACGTGCGGATCAGCTTCACGCCGACGCTCGTCCCGATGTCCCGCGGCATCCTGGCAACGGCCACCGCCCGGCTCGCCCCGGGCGCCGACCCTTCCGCGGTCCGCGCGGCCTGGGCGCAGGCCTACCAGGACGAGCCCTTCGTCCACCTGCTCCCCGAGGGGCAGTGGCCCAGCACCGCGATGACGCTCGGCGCGAACACCGCCCTGGTCCAGGTCGCGGTCGACGCGGCGGCGGGGCGCGTCGTGACGGTCACCGCCATCGACAACCTCGTCAAGGGCACCGCGGGTGCCGCCATCCAGTCCCTCAACCTGGCGCTCGGCCTGCCCGAGACGGCAGGCCTGATCATCGAAGGAGTCGCTCCGTGA
>CBINDH010000366.1:0-2806 GCA_966249365.1 uncultured Xylanimonas sp.
GTCGACCGAGACGACGGCCGGGTCGTGGTCGATCTCGATGCGCGACGACGCGAACTTCACCTCGACGTTCGAGACGCCGGCGACGCGGCGGACCTGCTTCTCGATCTTCGTGACGCAGGAGGGGCAGGAGAAGCCCTCGGCCCGGAGCGTGGTGCGGGTGGTGGTGGGGGTGCTCATGGGAGCTCGATCACGGTCGAACCCGCCGCCCCGGTGGCGAGACGGTCGGCCGCGCGCGGGGCGTCGGCCAGCGGGAACGTCGCGGTGACGTGCGGGTCGACGAGGCCGTAGGCGACGACGCCGGTGATCTTCGCGAACGCCTCGGGGTCGGTCCGGCGCACGATGCCGCCCAGGTCGACAACCGTCGGGTCGACCGCGGAGACGACGAGCGACGGGTCCTTCGCCAGGGCCGCGCCTTCGCGCAGGACGTCTCCGCCGATCAGGTCGGCGACGACGTCGGCGCCGTCGGGCAGCAGCGCGCGCACGCGCTCGACGAACCCGGGGCCGTCGGCGACGAACGTCGCCCCGGTCGCCTCGACGAGCTCGCGCGAGCCCTCGGGTGCGACCCCGATGGTTGCGAACTTGTGGACGGCGCCGATCTGGCCCGCCATGAGCCCGGCCTCACGGTGGGCTCCCAGGACGACGAGGGTCTGTCCCGGCCCGAGCGGCAGGTCGTGGGTGAGGTCGTAGGCGAGGGTCGCGGCGATCGGGACGGCCGCGGCTGCGGCGTCGCTGAGGCGCCCCGGCTTGTCGGCCGTGCGGGCCGCATCGGCGACGACGTGCCTGGTGAGCGCGGTGCCCCCCGGTAGCTCGGCGATGACGGCGTCGCCCGGCGCGTAGTCCTCGACGTCGGCACCGATCGCCTCGACGGTCCCGGAGACGCCGACGCCGTCGGGGTGGATCGCGGCCGCTGCGACAGCGATGCGGAGATGTCCGGCGGGTGGGGCCTGGTCCACGGGCGTGGTGGTGGTCTGGGTGGTCATGGTGAGACTCCTTCGGCGTGGGGTCAGTGGACGGTGAGGGGGACGCCGGCGCGAGGTGCGGCGTCGTGCGACGGCGCAGGCGCGGCCGGGCGGGGCTGCGCGTGCTCGGCGCGCTGCAGGCGCATCGCGTTGGCGATGACGAGCAGGACGGACGCCTCGTGGACGAGCATCCCGACGGCCATGGTGACGCCGCCGAAGATCACGCCCGCGAGCAGTGCGAGCACGGTCACGAGCGCGACGGCGATGTTCTGCCGCATGTTCGCCACGGTGCGGCGGGCGAGGCGCACGGCCTGCGGCAGGGCGAGCAGGTCGTCGCGCATGAGCGCGATGTCCGCGGTCTCGATGGCGACGCCGGTGCCCGCCGCGCCCATCGCGACGCCGATGTCGGCGACCGCGAGGGCGGGGGCATCGTTGACGCCGTCGCCGACCATGGCCACGACCTCGCCCTCACGCTGGAGCCGCTGGACGATCTCCAGCTTGTCCTCGGGCAGCAGGCTCGCGTGGACCTCGTCGAGCCTGAGCGGCCCGGCGACGGCCTGGGCGACGCGGGCGTTGTCGCCCGTGAGCATCACGACCTTGCGCGCGCCGTTCGCGTGCAGCCGGCGCACCATCTCGGCGGCGTCGGCCTTGACCTGGTCGGCGACGGCGAGAATCCCGACGGCGACGCCGTCGACGGCGACGAGCACGGGCGTCCGGCCTGCGGCGGCGAGCTCGTCGGCGCGTGGCGTCGCGGCCGCGAGGTCCACGCCGTCGTCGGCGAGCAGACGGGCGTTGCCGACCAGGACGCGGCGACCGTCCAGGACGGCGACGATGCCGCGGCCGGGCACCGGCTCGGCGCTGGTGGGCAGGTCGGCGACGGTGAGACCCGCGGCGCGGGCGGCCTCGATGACCGGCGCGGCGAGCGGGTGCTCGCTCGCGGCCTCGGCCCGCGCGGCGAGCGCGAGCACCTCGCCGTCGGACCAGGCGTCGTCGAGCGGGACGACGTCGGTGAGCGTGGGACGGCCCGCGGTGAGCGTGCCCGTCTTGTCGAGCGCGACGGCCGTGATGCGGGCCGACGTCTCGAGGAACTCGCCACCCTTGACGAGGATGCCGTCGCGGGCGCCGCGGCCGATGCCCGAGACGATCGAGACGGGGATCGAGATGACCAGCGCCCCGGGGCAGCCGATGACCAGCAGCGTCAGGGCGAGCGTGACGTCGCGCGTCGCCAGGCCGAGCACGACACCGAGCACGATGATCGCCGGGGTGTACCAGCGCGAGAACCGGTCGAGGAAGCGCTGGGTCTTCGCCTTGGCGTCCTGGGCGTCCTCCACGCGGTGGATGATGCGGGCCAGCGTCGTGTCGGCGCCGACGCCGGTCGCCTGCACCCGCAGGAATCCGCCGGTGGCGATCGTGCCGGCGAACACGTGGTCGCCCGCCACCTTCTCGACCGGCAACGACTCGCCCGTGATCGACGCCTCGTCGAGCGCGCCGACGCCGTCGAGCACGACGCCGTCGACCGGCACCCTGGAGCCGTTCTTGACCAGGACGGTCTCGCCGGGGCTCACGGCGCCGGCCGCCACCTCGACCTGCTCGCCGCCGCGCAGCACGACGGCGACGTCCGGGGCGACGGCGATCAGCTCGGCCAGCGCCGAACGGGTCTTGGCGAGCGTCCTCGTCTCGAGCGCGTGTCCGACGGCGAAGAGGAACGTGACCGCCGCGGCCTCCCAGTAGTCGCCGATCACGATGGCGCCGACCGTCGCGATCGCGACCAGCAGCTCGATCGCGACCACCCGGGCCGTCAGGCCCCGGACCGCCTTGCTGACCACCGGGACGCCTGCGACGACGGC
>CBINDH010000367.1:0-2796 GCA_966249365.1 uncultured Xylanimonas sp.
GACTCGATCTGCACCACCTTGGTCGACGACGGGTCCGACGGGTCGACCGTCTTGTCGTTGCGGATCAGGGGCAGCTCGAGCACGCCGCCCGTGCGGTCCAGCGCGGCGGCCAGGGCCTCCAGGTCGAACCACAGGTTGTTGGTGTGGAAGTACCGGTGCCGGGTCGGGTCCAGCGAGACGGCGAGGTCGTCGGGGTGGGTCTGCGCCGTCTCGCGCTGCACGATGCGCCCGTCCGCCTTGCGGACCACGAGCTGGCCGCCCTTGACGTCCGCCGGCGTCTTGAGGCACATCTCTGCCGCGTACGGGGCGCCCGACGCCGCGAACCAGCCCGCGATGCGGGCGTCGGGCGCCGCGCCGAGGTTGTCGCTGTTCGACACGGACGCGTACCGGAACCCCGCGTCGAGCAGCGCGCGGACGATCCCTGCCGCGTGCAGCGCCGGGTACAGGTCGCCGTGGCCCGGCGGGCACCACTCCAGCTCCGGGTCCGCGGGCCACACCACGGGCTCGAGGGTGTCCGCGGTCAGCTTCGGCTCGCGGTTCTGGAGGAAGTCGAGGGGCAGGCCGTCGACCACCAGGTCGTCGTAGCGGCCCAGGAGGGCGAGCGTGTCCGCCTGGGTGCGGAACGAGTTCATGAGGATGAGCGGCAGGCGCGCTCCCGTCGCGGCACGCGCGGCGCGCACCTGGCCGACGATCACGTCGAGGAACGTGAGGTCCTCGCCGTCCTCGGTGCGTCGGACCGGCAGCAGCGACTTCGCCTTGTCCATGCCCATCGACGTGCCCAGCCCGCCGTTGAGCTTGATGACCGCCGTCTTCGCGAGCGCGGCGGCAGCGTCCTCGTCCGTGCCCGGCGCGTCGGCGGCGCGGTCGAGCGGCGGCAGCGGGTCGACGTCCTCCTCGCGGATCAGCCCCGAGACCCCCGACTCCAGGAGCCCGTAGAACCGGGTGAACGTCTCGATCGCCGCCGGCGCGACGCCGGCCTCCGCCATCTTCTCGCGTGCCTTCGCCAGGCCGTGCTCACTCATGGCCGCACCTTAACCGGCGCACGCATCCGCGCTGGTCATTCGAAACGTGACGCGTCCCCGGCACCGACGCGCAGCACGTCCGGGTAGCCCTCGGACCAGTCGACGACCGTCGTGGGCCGCCCTGCCACCTCTCCCCCGTCGACGACGGCGTCGAGCACGTGGTCGAGCTCCTCCTTGATGGTCCAGCCGTCGGTCAGCGGCTCCGTCTGGCCGGGCAGGATCAGGGTCGAGGACAGGAGCGGTTCGCCGAGCTCGTGGAGCAGCGCCTGGGCCACGCGGTTGTCGGTGATGCGCACGCCCACGGTCTTCTTCTTGGGGTGGGCGAGCCGCCGCGGCACCTCGGGCAGCGCGCGGAGGATGAACGTGTAGGGCCCCGGGGTCGCTGCCTTGATCGCGCGGAACGCGCTGTTGTCGACGTGCACCATGTGCCCGAGCTGCGCGAAGTCCGCGCACACGAGCGTGAAGTGGTGCCCGGCGCCGAGGCGCCGCACCTGCCGGATGCGCTCCGTGCCGTCGTGGTAGTCCATGCGGCACCCGAGCGCGTACCCGGAGTCGGTCGGGTAGGCGATCAGCGCGCCCTCGCGGAGCATCGCGGTGACCTGCCCGACGGCCCGCGGCTGCGGGTCGACCGGGTGGACGTCGAAGTAGCGCGCCATGTCTCGGAGGCTAGCCCACCGTGCGCGTCCGGCCCCGGTAGCCTGGGCGCGTGCCCGCCGATCTCGACCTCGCCCGACTGCGCGTGCTCGCCGCCGTCGCACGCACCGGCTCCCTGACGGCCGCCGCGCGCGAGCTCGGCATCGCGCAGCCGTCCGTCAGCCACCACCTGTCCCGCCTCGAGGCGGAGGCGGGCCTGCCCCTGCTCGAACGCGCGGGGCGCGGTGTGCGCCTGACCGAGGCGGGCGGGCTGCTCGCCGACCGGGCCGTCGAGATCCTGGCGCGCGTCGAGGGCGTGCAGCGCGAGCTCGACGCCCTGGCGGGGCTCCGCGCGGGACGCGCCCGGCTGGCGGCCTTCCCGTCGGCCCTCGCCACGATCGTGCCCGCGGCCGTCGGCGCGCTGCACCGTGACTATCCGGGCCTGGGAGTCGGGCTGGTCGAGGCCGAGCCCCCGGAGGCCGTGGCGGCCCTCGCCGCGGGCGACGTCGACGTCGCGCTCGTGTTCGAGCACACCGACGTGGCGCACACGCGCTCGGCGGGTGACCTGTCCCGCTTCCAGGTCACCGAGGTGCTCGACGAGCCCGTCCACCTCGTGCTCCCCGCCAACGCGACCGACGCGGACGGTGCCACCCCGACGCTGGCCGACCTCGCCGACTCGGACTGGATCGCCGGGTGCGTGCGGTGCCGGGCCGACCTGGTCGCCCGCTGCGCGGCGGCGGGCTTCGCGCCCCACATCGCGTTCGAGACGGACGACTCGCTCGCGGTGCAGGCGCTCGTCTCCCAGGGCGTAGGTGTGAGCGTGCTGCCCGACATGGCCCTGCGGGCGCACCACTCGCGCGGCGTCGTCACGGCGGCGCTGCCGGGCGCACGCCGCAAGGTGCTGGCCCTGACCGTCGGTGCCCCCACTCCCCCGGCGCGCGAGCTCCTGGCGCGGCTCGTCGAGGTGGGCCGGTCGCTCACCCCGTCCGCGTAGCGCGGGTCAGCCCGGGGTCGTCGACCCCTCGGCCACCGCGCGCGGCAGCGCCGTCGGCTGCACGCCGGGCACCAGGCGGTCCATCATGCGCAGCAGCGCCGACGCCTGGTACACCTCGGCGCGACGGAACCGGCCGCCGGACGGCTC
>CBINDH010000368.1:0-2794 GCA_966249365.1 uncultured Xylanimonas sp.
ACCACTGGTGGACCGTCCCGGTGCTCGTCCTCGCCGCGCTGCAGAACGGCGCGCTCGAGGAGATCATCGTCGTCGCGTACCTGTTCGAGCGGACCCGGGACCTGGGCTGGTCGCCCACCGCCCGGGTCGACTGGCGGTTCATCGCGTCGAGCGCGCTGCTGCGCGGCTCGTACCACCTGTACCAGGGCTTCGGGCCGTTCCTCGGCAACGCCGCCATGGGCGTCCTGTTCGCGTGGTGGTACCGGTCCCGGTGGGGCCGCCACCGCGTGCTGCCGCTGGTCGTCGCGCACACGCTGCTCGACGTCGTCGCCTTCGTCGGGTACGCGCTCCTCCCCCAGGCGTGGCTCCGGGCGCTCGGGGTCACCTGACCCGACCCGGCAGGTTGCAGTGTGACCACAGCGTGACCCGCGCACGCCAAACACCGGTCTTTCCGGACACCCCCGCCCTAGACTGCCAAGCATGCCCGAGACGGTTCCGCCCGGTACGGCTGCGAGCGCCCCAGGCCCGCAGACCGCTGCCCTGCGGGCCGTCCTCTTCGACGACGGCGCTGCGCCGGACGCCGACCTCGTGCGTGTCGTCGACACCCCGGAGCGGCGCGTGCGCCACCCCTCCGACGTCCTGGGGATGATCGGCTCGACCCTCGGGATCGCGCTGGTGCTGGTGCTGTCGGTCGTGGCGCACGGCACGACGCGCGGCGCGACGGAGGACGTCCAGGAGTTCGCGACTCTCCTCGGCCGGCTCCTCATCCCGCCGGTGAACGTGCTCGAGGGCCTCGTCACGATCGTGCTGCCCGTGGCCGTCCTCATCGAGCTGGGCGTCCGCCGGCTCGGCCGGCAGGTCATCGAGTCGATCATCGCGGCCGCGCTCGGCCTGGTGCTGGGCATCGTGACGCTGGTGCTCATCCGCCAGTTCGGCACGGCGGAGTTCGTCGAAGGCCTGTCGGTCTTCGACAGCCGCAACCAGCCCCACCTCAACGTGCCCGCGTACGTGTCCGCCGTCGCCGGCCTGCTGACGGTCGCGGGGCCGCGCACCCGACGCCGGACGGTGCGGTGGTCGTGGAACGTGCTGATCGTCGCGCTGCTCGTCGTCCTCATCACGAACCAGGTGTCGCTGCCCGTCGCGCTGCTCACGCTGCTGCTCGGCCGGCTGGCCGGTCAGGCGGTGCAGTACGTGTCCGGGGTGCGCTCCGAGCGGGCGTACGGCTCCGCGCTGGTCCAGGCCGTCCGCCGCGCGGGCTTCCGGCCGACGGCGCTCGTCCGGGTGCGCGACCTCGGCACCGCGTCGGGCGTGGACGACCTCGCGCGGTTCGAGGACGTCGTCGCCGTCACCCGCTCGTCCGACTCGGCGGCGGTCGCGCTCACGCGCGCCGGCGACAACCGCGTCTACGCGATGCTCACCGACGACGGCGCACGGCACGACGTCGTGGTGCTCGACGGCGACCGGCAGGTCGTCGGCGCCCTGACCCGGCTGTGGCGGGCGCTGCGCCTGCGCGGTCTGGAGCGCCGGGCGGCGGTGACGCTCAAGTCGGTCGCCGAGCGCACGGCACTGCTGTCCTACGCGGCGGCGAGCGCAGGGGTGCGCACACCGCACCTGCTGGGCGTCGGCATGGCCGAGGACTCCGTCGTCCTCGTCCAGGAGCATGCGCGCGGAGCCGTCGCGCTGCGCGACCTGCCCGACGCCGACCTGGACGGCCCGCGCGGCGACGCCGTGCTCGCCGTCGCCTGGGAGCAGCTGCTCCGCGCGCACGAGGCGGGCCTGACGCATCACCAGCTCACGGCCGACGTCCTGCTCGTGCAGTGGGGCGAGGACGGCAAGCCGCGCGTGTGGATCACCGGCTGGGAGCAGGGCGAGATCGCCTCGTCCACGCTCTCCCGCCGCCTCGACCTCACCCAGCTCCTCTCGCTGATGGCGTTGCGCGTCGGCGCGCGGCGGGCCGTCGCCTCCGCGGTCAAGGCGATGCCCGACGCCGAGATCAGCGCGATCGGCCCGCTGCTGCAGACGCTCGTGCTGCCGACCGACACTCGCGTCGAGATGCGGCGCCGCAAGGGACTCATCGACGAGCTGCGCACCGCCATCGTCGAGCGGATGCCCGAGGCCAGCGTCGAGCCCACCAAGCTGGCCCGGTTCAGCGCCCGCACGATCATCACGCTCGCGCTCAGCGTGGTCGCCGTCGTCGTCATCGTCACGACGATGAACTTCGAGCAGATCCGCGACGCGGTGCTCGCCGCGAACCCGTGGTGGGTGGCCGTGTCGTTCGCCCTCGCGGGGATCACCTGGTTCGGGGCCGCGCTGACCCTCGTGGCGTTCACCCCGGGCAGGATCCCGCTCTGGCGCGCCACCCTCGCGCAGATGGCCGGCTCCTTCGTCGCCCTCGCCACGCCGGCGGGCATCGGGCCGGCGGCGCTCAACCTGCGGTTCCTGTCCCGCAAGGGCGTGTCCGTGCCGATGGCGGTCGCGACCGTCGCGCTGGTGCAGGTCTCGCAGTTCGTCGTCACCGTCGTCCTGCTGGTCGTGCTCGTCCTCGTGACCGGCTCCGACGCCCTGCGCGCGCTGCCCCCGACGTCGATCCTCGTGACGGTCGCGATCGTCGGCCTGCTGATCGTGGCGCTGCTGCTGGTGCCGTGGGTGCGCCGTTGGGCGTGGTCGAAGGCCCGGCCGACGCTCGAGCAGGTGTGGCCGCGCCTGTCGCACATGCTCGGCCAGCCCACCCGCCTCGCGGCCGGCCTCGGCGGCAACGCCATCATGACGATGGGGTACGTGCTCGCCTTCCAGGCCGCGCTCCAGGCGTTCAGCA
>CBINDH010000369.1:0-2779 GCA_966249365.1 uncultured Xylanimonas sp.
GCCTGCCATGGGTCTGTCCTTCGTTGGCTCCGAGGGCGAATCGGGTGGCGCGGAAGGGCGCGGCCTCGGCGTCGTCGTGCGTCACGAGCACGACGTCGCGGCCGCGGGTGCGGTCGACGACGTGACGGACGACGGCGTCGACGGTGGCGCGGTCGATGCCGGTGAACGGCTCGTCGAGGCAGAGGACGTCGGCGTCGGCGAGCATCGCGCGCGCGATCGCGACGCGGCGGCGCTGCCCGCCCGACAGCTCGGACACCCGGGCGCCCGCGGCGTCGGGGGGCAGCCCGACGGCGGTCAGCTCGTCGTGGATCTCGGCGTCGGTGATGCGGCGTCGTGCGGCGACGCGCAGGTTGCCGGCGACGGTGAGGTGCTCGAGCAGGCGGTCGTCCTGGAAGACGGCGGCGAGGCGGCGGCCGCGGGTGCCGAGCACGGTTCCCGCGCGGGGCTGGACGAGACCGAGCACGACGCGCAGGAGGGTCGACTTGCCGACGCCGTTCGGCCCGACGGGACGCAGCACGCCGCCGTCGGGGACGGTGGTGGTGACGTTGTCGAGCACGGCCTTGTCGCCGAACGTGACCGTGACGTCGTGCAGCGCGATCATCGGCACCACGCCCGCGACTGCGCCGTCTCGAGGCGACCGATGCCGGCGAGGACGAGCCGTTCGGTGGCCCACGCTGCGGCGACGACCACGACGGTCCAGGCGAGCACGTCGGCGGTCGCGAGGGTGAGCCGCGCCTGGTACATCCGCTCGCCGATGCTGCCGGCGGGCAGCCCGATGACCTCGGCGCTCACCCCCGCCTTCCATGCGAGGCCGAGGCCGACACGGCACGCCGCGGCGAGGAAGGGCAGCACGGTGGGCCACGCGATGGCCCGCCAGCGGCGCAGCGGGGTCAGGCCGTAGACGTCGGCGAGCTCGGCGAGGTGCGGGTCGATGCGGTCGATGCCCTCGCGCACGTTGGCGAAGACGATGGGCAGGACCATGACGGCGGAGACGGTGACGGTCAGCGTGTCGGGCCCGGACCATAGCAGCACGAGGATGGTGAAGCTCACGACCGGCACGGACCGGACGACCCGCAGGAGCGGGGTGACCAGGGCGTCGGCCCAGGTGTTCGCCGCGGCGAGCGAGGCGAGGGCGGAGCCGAGCGCGACGCCGAGCGCGAAGCCGGTCGCGATGCGTGCGGCGGTCCCGGCGAGGGTCGCCCAGAACGCCACGTCGGGCAGCGCGCGGCCGAGAGCGCCGACGACCTGGGCGGGCGAGGCGAGCACGAGCTCCTGCCCGACGACCGTCGCGGCGAGCTGCCAGACGACCAGCCAGAACACGATGGCGAGGGCCGCGCGTGCGCGTGACCCGAGGTGAGTCCCGTGTGCCGGGGCCTCAGTAACCGAGGAAGAAGTCGTCATCGGGAACGCTCCCGCCGATGGACTCTGGGTCGGACTTCTCGAGCACGCGCAGGTATGCGAGGACGGCCGAGCGCGCCTTGGTGCCGCGCAGGTCGACGATGTGGGCGCGCGGGATGGCCCGTTCGGCGATCTTCGCCTCGGCGACGAGCCCCTCCTTCACGATGAGCGGGGCGGCCTCGTCGGGGTGGTCGTTGACGAACTCGACCGACTCGGCGTACTCGTCGAGCAGGGTCGCGACCGTGTCGGCGGGCACGTCGGAGCGCACGACGAGGGCCGCGGTCACCAGCGGTACGTCGGTCGCGGCGCGCCAGGCCTCGTTGAGGTCGATGACGACGTGGAGGTTCGGGTTCTTCGTCGTGATCGCGGTGACGTACGGCTCGGGCAGGACGGCGACGCTGCCCGGGGTCTCGAGGAGCATCGCGGCGGCCTCGGTGGCCTCGGCGCGGTAGTCGACGGTGACCTCGTCGGTGATCCCGGCGTCGTCGAGCAGGTGGTCGATCACGCGCTGCGGGGTGGCGCCACGACCCGTGGTGAACACGGTGCGGCCGGCGAGGTCGTCGACCGAGGCGATGGAGGCGTCGTCGGAGACGGCGTGCAGCACGCCGAGCGTGGTGACGGCGGCGAGCTTGACCGCGCCGTCGGTGCGGGCGTACATGGCGGCGGCGACGTTGACGGGCAGCAGCGCGGCGTCGAGGTCACCCGTCGCGAGCGGGGCGGTGAGCGCGTCGGGGGCGCCGACGACGGCGAAGGCGTAGGGCTGGGCGGTCTCGTCCTGGACCGCGGCGTCGATCAGCCCGACGAGGCCCATGGTCGTCGGACCCTTGAGGGAGCCGACGCGCAGGGGCTCCTCGGACTCTGCGGCGCTGGTGCCGCCGCACGCGGCCAGGAGCCCCGCGGCGAGGATCGCGACGACGGCTCCGGCGTAGCGCTTGCGTGGCTTGACCACATGTGGCATGACCACATCGTGGCGCGCTTGGGGTCGCTCGAACAGAGGGTGTAGCGCACATCACACTGCCCGGCTGGCGAGGCGTCAGGCGGCGCGCCGGAACGTGCGCCGGTAGGCCGTGGGAGTCACGCCGACCGCCGCGAGCAGGTGCGCCCGCAGCGACTGGGCCGTGCCGAACCCGGACCGGGCGGCCACCTGCTCGAGCCCGAGGTCCGTGTCCTCGAGCAGACGGCGCGCCGCCTCGACCCGTTGCGCGACGATCCAGGCGCCCGGGCTCTGCCCCGTCTCGTCGCGGAACCGGCGCGTGAACGTGCGCACGCTCATCGCGCACCGCGCCGCGAGCCCGGCCAGCGGCAGCGGGTCCGCGAGATGCTCGAGTGCCCACGCCCGGGCCGGGCCCGTGCTCGACGCCGCCGCCGCGGGCACGGCCCG